>NZ_CALMGQ010000013.1 GCF_937863595.1 uncultured Cytophaga sp. | reverse complement strand
ACTCCCATTCGGGTTTAGGTCTTCGGGTTTTACCCATTGTCGCGTTTTGAAAATCATACGTAAATTATTTTACTGAATATACACATTCTAATTTAAATATGAATAAGTCAGTATCATTTCATTATGCAGGGCTAATTTTTCATGTTTTATGTTTAAGTCTACTCAACGTAATGTTTAATGCACAAATAACTAAGCGGCATGCCCAAAAAATCACTTTCTAAAAGACAGGAACTGCATTCATTAAATAGTCCGACAACTAAAAAAGTGGTCGGACTACTTTTAAAAATAAATGCACGTGTACATTTACCCCTTAGTTAAACAACATTCAAATCTAAGTATAGAATTATTTAATACTGATTTATTTATTGAATTTCCTTCACCTCTATTGACTTCACCCACTTCACATGTCTTGGACCAGAAACGATATCTGAAGAACAAAAAACAATTATCTTACCTTCTTCTGTTAATGGCAAAGCATTCTCTTCAAACATTACATATATATTATTCCCAGCAGCTCCGTAATACAGTTCGTTATAGGAAAAAACAACAGTATATTGATCGCTCGCCGTAACAACAACAATAAACTTTCCACGATCTTTCTTACGATCAATAAGCACTGAGGCAGAATCAATAATATCTTTTAACAAAACTGCTTTAAATGTTTTCAGCACTTTTTTATGTTCACCCGAGCTACATGTAATCGTAGCACCTTTTCCGCTAATTACCTTCATTCCTTTAAGTGCCTCAACGGTTAATACCATCGAATTTTTGATCTTACCCGATACGATTACAGACTCTGTAACATAATTAGTATCACTTACTGTTTGTGCCTGACTCACATGGTGTGTGATTAACAAAATGAGTGCAATGAATATTAATTTTATACGTTTCATGGTTTATTTTTTATATATGAATTTATTATAATTATTATTTTATTAAAACCTATTAGATCTTTTCATCCTTAAATGCTTTCAGTGATAAAATAATCAAAACACGTTTAACACAACTTTATAAGTCATTTCAAAAGTATTAAATTTTAGGATATATCTTTTAGAAAGAACGATAAGCAAGTGTTACAAAATAATTTCGTCCTTGTTCGGGATACCCCTCCGACAAACTATAATTTTTATCAAGAATATTATTGACACCTCCTTCAACAGCAAAATATTTCAATACCTTAACGGATCCTTTTGCGTTCAGCAACATAAACCCAGCTGTAGAGGTACCGTAACTTGTGCTATATCGTTTGCTATTGTATTCAACACTTCCAACAAGATAACTACCCTTCATTGGACTGTATTGCAAATAAGAAAACACTTTATGATTTGGTACATCTGTAAACTTCAATTCAGAATTTGAACTGTTTTTCCGTTCAATAAACGTATAGTTACAACCGTATTGAAGTGTTCTATGAATGGCATATTCTGCACTAGCCTCTACACCAGAAAACTCAGCAATTCCCGTATTTTGCATTTGCGATTTTCCGGGTTCAACATTGTTCACTGTTTGAATGGTATTTGTTAATTTACTATAGAAAACACTTCCGTCAATTTTCAATTTATAAAAAAACACATCTGAGTAGGTAAGGTCTAAGTTCATTGAACGTTCTGCATTCAAATCAG
Organism: uncultured Cytophaga sp.; assembly: GCF_937863595.1. GTDB lineage: Bacteria > Bacteroidota > Bacteroidia > Cytophagales > Cytophagaceae > Cytophaga. The sequence continues at coordinate 37,879 of NZ_CALMGQ010000013.1, read as the reverse complement.
GATTGGGTATAGCCGTTCCTAACTTATAAGAATAACGATCTTTCATGGTTGCAAAACGTGTTTTACTTGATGCAGTTGCCCGAAGTATGCGAGTGCTTGTAAATGAATATACCGTCCCTAATTGCACATTCCACGCATTGTTATTATTTGAAGCATAGTTAAATATTTCCTTCGTAGTGGAATTGTACCCCTCAGCACCGGCACTATTTCTAATGTTATAACTTACACCTGGAATAATCTGCAGGCGTATAAATGGTTTATACACATCTTCTAAACCTACAGATATCGTATTGTCTTCCATCGTTCGTTGTGGCTCTCCTACATTATATTCTCGGTGTCTGTCATGTTTATAATGCGTCGCAAATTTCAAGGTGTTTTTTTTGATATTTTTTGTTCCATACTCAAAAGATGCACCATACGAATCATCATTGTATATACTCTGAAATGCATACGGTTTGGTAATTTTTGAGTAGGAATCATCGTTATAACTATTCAATTCATTTTTAAAAATATCGTAATATACACGCATTTTTATGTAATTATTGGAATCAATCGTTGTGTTTGATAACACGTAAAAACTTTCTTTATTCCAATAGGGCCATTGCCAATAGCGTGGTTTAGCATACAGCGAATTTTTAGTATCTGTTCCTGAATATACGGGAGTACCTTTCTCTCCTTGCTGATTTACATAATTAAAAACATATTCTTGTTTTTTTGTTGGAGTAAAACCAATGCGGAAAGAATACTTTGTATCCTTGCTATATGAATTATCTCTTCTGCCACCATTCTCATGAGCGGTAGAATCAAAGTCATGTGAAAGATTGTAATAGTTTTTATTTAATTGTGAAAAGCCTGCTTGAAAATAAAATTTACCAAGCTTTGAACCTACATTTAAATTGGTTCTATAGCCACCTGTTAGGTAACCGGTAGCACCTGAAAATTCAAATTTCTTTGAAGGCTTTCTTGAAATTAAATTTATAGCTCCTCCGATAGTATTTGGGCCATATAACATAGATGCAAATCCTTTGGATACATTTATTTCTGCTAAATCAAACGTTGTAAATCGAGCTAAATCCACATAACCATCATAGGATATATAAACAGGAACACCGTCTATAAAAACCGGAACCTGCCTAGAATCAAAGCCTCTAATAAAAAGGGTAGATTCATTACGTGCGCCAAAATTTGATAAGGTAACTCCTGGAAGGATATTTAAGGCATGAGAAACATCCGTTCGATTAAATACTTCCATACGCTTGGAACCTATCGCATTGGTTGAATCCTTTGCTTGTCCGTAAATTGTGATCTCTTGTAAATCCACCAAGCTATCCGAAAGGAATTCACTCCCACTTTGTGCAAGGGCTGTGCTTACAGAAGCGATCAACCCGAAAACACCCATCCATTTTAATAATCGTTTTTTCATAATTCCCAAATAAGCTATAGTTTAAATCATTCGCTATTCATTTATAAGCATAACGGATGTCAAAAAAAATCAGATCCCTAATTTATCTGATTCCATTTTAACAAATACAGCAAATGCCGCTTCTGCATTTTCAAACGCTTCAATGCATGTTACCCCGTAATCGGTTACTGTAGCTCCGCCCCCTCCTTTACCACCAATAACCGATAATACTAAAGGTTCTTTACCTTTTGAATTCATAGATTCAATCAAATGCCATGCTTGACGATAAGCCATTTTCATAGACTTTGCAGCTTTAGTAATGGATCCTTCTTTGATGATACTTTTTAATAGTTCAATTCTACCTGCTCCTAGAAATGGACCATCATCCGAATCAATCCAAATTCTACCTCGAATGATAAACTTTTTTTCAGATTTTGGCATAATAAGTACATATTAAATAAGTAAATATACGTACAATACTAAGTATTTATATTTAATTAAAAAACTAATTATAAATAAACTGACAATATTTTTGTCAAGTCTTTAATAATTATTTATACAAGATTAAAAAATATAAAACACGACACCAAGGATTAAAACAGGTATAAAAGGTGAGAGTAATCAGTTAATTAACTAATAAACTAAAGTATATATCAAAAAATGAATCCGTTTTAAAATCAAGGTATGCCAATTTTTTCTTGAATCAAGGTATTAAGATATGCTTGTCCATTTTGCCCAACATCTTTAGTAACTAGTATCCGTTCCACTTTTGTATGAATATACAATTCATAATTGGGATGATTGATGGTGGTATTGCCTGTTTTGGAACTTGCGTATGTAGAACCAGGTATTGTAACTCTTTCCGTGCGAACAATATCTTTATATTTTACATGACACGTTTCTCTTTTATACATCCCTTCCAGTACGATGAAAGTATCTTTCGTGAAAATGAATTGTGATCGATCTTTATAATGATACACACACCAATAAATCACTACGAGTAAAAGAATACCTGTTAAAATAAAAACAACATTTAAATAGAATGCTAATAGCACCGTTGCAATGAATAATGGGATAGCTACCACAATAATTAAAAAAGATAAAAAATTGCCATCATAGTTATCTAAGGTAACTTGTACGCTTTTATCTGGAAGAACAAACACACTAAAATCTTTCGGAATTCTCATAGGCGATCCGTTACTATTTTTCACAAAGTTACTAAACAATGTGTATTGATTATACGGTAAAAAAACAGTTGCGTACATGCAGTTAAATAGAGTACCTATTCATTTCAAGACATTAAAAAAGGTCAACGAATAATTCCGTTGACCTTTTTTTAAATATTATTATGTGAATTATTTTATTAATTCAGCATCTTTAATACCTGCAAAGGTTGGTTTTGCAACCCAATTACCTTTCGTATCAATCACACCCCATAAGGTTCCTTGCTTTGCAGCTGCATAGCCATTTTTAAATTCTCTAACACCATCAAATTGAGCCGCAATTACCCATTCTCCTTTGGTATTATAAAAGCCAAACTTTTCCCCTTTTTTTCCTTTAGCCAAACCACCAGAAAAATCACCCCAAGTCTCTGTGTCAACAACTGCTGTTTTATTACCCGCAACATCAATATAAAACCAAGTCTCTACTTCTTTTACACGTGCAACTTTAGATGTAGGGTCGAAATCACCTACTCCAGCATAAATCGGTTTTATAGCCCATTCGCCTTTTGTATTAATATAACCCGCTTTACCATCTGCAGTTTTAGCCCATGCTAAACCACCGAAAAAATATCCAACGCTATTAAATTGAGAAGCGATAGCAATCTCTCCTTTAGGGTTTACAAAACCATATTTTTTATCCGCAGTACGAACGGGAGCAAAACCTTCTGAGAAGTGTTTAATTTCTAAAACACCTGCCGTTGTAACAGCTGTTTCAGTTCCTTTAGTATCTAGAATGAAATAATTAGTGCCTATTTTTGCTACGGCATAACCACCATTAAATTCCGTAACTAAATCGTACTTTAGTGGAATAGCTATTTTACCAGTTCCGTCTAAAAAACCAAACTTTTTAGATGGTGTTGTTATAGCTAATAAGCCATTTTCATATCCCTTCACATTAAATCCGAATGCTGCTTTCAATACGGTGAATCCGCTAACCTCTGAAGGAACAACGACACCTTTCGCATTAATAATGGATGTCACTTTATCTTTTACAACAACTGCCAATCCATTTTCACCAAATGGGTCGCAATGCTCGTATTGTGCAGGAATAACCATTTCACCTTTTACATTTGAATAGCCCCATTTACCACTTGCATCTTTTACTTGAATCAAATAAGATTGCGCAAGGCTTGAAAGTGATAATAGAACACTAGAAAAAACCAATAAAATAGATCTCTTTTTCATAACATCATAAAACTAAATTGAAACATATATTAATTAAGACTGACATTAGTCCTACCTTGCCAAGTTTGTACGTTGGAGCAATTTTTTATCAAATAGTTGGTCGAAAAGACACAACCACTGCAAGCTTCAGTCGCAATTCAAATTACACTGAATAATTTTAATTTATAAAATAACAAAGTAGAATTCGTTATAATATTAATAACTTTTTGCTCCCATTATTTTTTTAAATTCCAACAGTGCTGTATTTCCGTCTAGTAGCATTAAGGTAGATTGATCTTTAATAAAAATCATATTTGCTTTGTTTAAACGCTCTACATAAACGGCTTCGCCATTCCCTTGACAAGCCATTTTGGTCATAGCCATTCCATTACCAAAAGAAAGTGCTCTGCCATCAAGAGCGTATGACCCAGTATAGGTATTGCAACTTGTTGAGCCTGAAACTTGTTTTGGACGCGCATCAAATACAATAGTTGGTTTCTGTCCAGGAAATAAATCTTTAAACGGAAGTGTTTCACTTACGATAGAAACCAATTCCCAAGTTCCTTCTAAATCCATTTCTTCTGCAGAAGTATTGGATGAAACAGGAGCTGAAGATGGTTCAACACTTTTTGCACTCGAAGAACTTGTAGTTTTAGAACAATTGCACGATGCTAAAACCATTACTAAAAGTGCGGATAACAAGATTACTTTTTTCATAAAATTAAAACGTTTAGGGTACTATATTATTTACTTTCCTTTAAAACCATATCAATAGTTATGGCACAGGACACTATGATTTGTTTATACTCAATAGTTAATTCGAAAGCCGGATCAAGTACAACATTATACTTATCGGCAGTAGTGAATATTTCTTTCATTGCACCAGCCCACTTTTTACTGATCTTTCCTATTGGGTTCTTTGTAGCATTATTGATATCAAAATTCCATGCTTTCCAGTCTCCTGTAATGGTTGCAATTACCTGTTCTGAAGCATTTAAAATTTGAAATTCTGGCTTGAAAAATTTAAACTTTTGTTTTACATAGCCGATTGTTACACCACTAGCATCTTTCACATCAATTTTTGACATAAAAAGTGTCCACCCACGTTGAATCGTTGTCAATACATTGCCATTCAAACTTTGAACAACTAAGGTGTATGGGAGCATCTTTTTATTCACCAATAAACGAAGCATTTTTTCTCCTATTGATAAGCGCTGAGTAATGGCACCTATATGCTCGCCAGTTTCTCCATAAATATTATATGCATTTTCAAATTTGAAGATATTTACTTTTTCATCAATAAAAAAACTATTGGATTGAAAAAATGCTACAACATCTTGGTTTACTGTATTAGTTGTTTCTGACATAATGTTTAAGTTAACGAATTTTTATTGTAATTTATAATGAAGGATACTACTTATATTTTCTCTCATGAAAAATTTCAATCGCGTATATTTTTATAAAAATTCTACACGACCTCCGTTTAGGTTAAATTTCACACCCAACAAGAATGCTATCAAATCCCGATCCATGCAGCACCAATAACACCAGCACTATCGCCTGTTTTATGTTGCACAATTGGCGTATCCAATTCATGACCAAAAATATAGTTATTTACTTGTTCTACACCCAAAGAGTATAGTAGCGGATAATTTGACAAGCCGCCCCCAATAACTATTATATCTGGATCGAGAATAGAAATAATATTAGACAGTGCACGACCAAATTGTTCAAAAAACATGGATTTCACTGTTACGGCCTCTGCCGTTTCAGCATCTAAAATATGTTTGGTTGGGAGGCGTTTTCCCGTGAGATCAAAATATCTATTTGAAATGCCAGTACCCGAAATATAGGTTTCTACACAACCTCTTTTACCACAATAACACAGAGGTCCATTGGAATCAATGGTCATATGCCCCCACTCGCCACCCAATGATTGCAATCCTTTGAGCAATGTATTATTGAATACAATACCACCACCACACCCTGTGCCCATAATCACTCCAAATACATTTGCATACCCCTTCCCTGCGCCTACAGATGCTTCAGCCATTGCGAAACAATTTGCATCATTCTCTATCGCAACAGGTCTATTAATCATACGTTCAAGATCTTTTAACACAGGTTTTTCATTTAAACACAGCGTATTTGAGTTTTTCATCAAACCTGTTTTGTGAGAGATGGAGCCTGGTGTTCCAATTCCGAAAGTATGCTCCTTACCCATAATAAAAGTAACAGCATTGGAATAACACTCTGCTAGGGTTGTGACAATCGCTTTATACCCTCTTTCCTGCAGCGTTAATACTCGGTTTCGATATATTTCTTTCCCTTCCGAATCCAAAATAATCGTTTCTATTTTTGTACCACCTAAATCTATTCCTATTTTAAACATTTTTTTAAGCTTAAAGCTAAAAGCCTAAGGCAAAAAGCTTATTACAATTTTGGTTGAAAAATTTAAATACAAGGTAATGGAATTTTTATCTTTTTTAAATATTGAAATATGTTTTTTGAAATAGATTTGATATTTATTTATAGAATGTATGCTTTATAATCACCATCTAACATAGCTGTTAATTTGAGCTTATTCCATTCACATTTTTAATCTGCATTATTTGCAGAAACACTTATTTATTTGATTTCTATCATATGATAAAAAAAACAAGCTAACCCAACAACTAAACAACTGTTTACCTGATATTTAAACAATTCAACCATACTTAATTACGGGTAAAAATTTCCCATCTTCATAGCGGTTAAACCAACTAAATGTATTAATTTTGCTCCTGCTTTAAAAAATAGTAAACATACACATGACAACAAGTACGAACACTCAAACGCTTTCAACGGTTGTAAATTCTTTAGCGGAATCAGAAACCTTAGCGATGACAAAAAAAGCAAGAGAATTAGCTTCTCAAGGCAATAAGGTAATCAGCTTAAGTGTTGGTGAGCCAGACTTCAAGACGCCTCAACATGTTATGGATGCTGCAAAGAAAGCTATTGACGAAGGGTATCATTCTTATAGCCCTGTTGCTGGTTTTGCAGATTTACGTGCTGCAATTGCTGAAAAATTAGTTAAAGAAAATAACATTCAGGTAACGGCTGAAAACATTGTAGTATCTACAGGTGCAAAACAATCATTGGCAAACGTTATTCAAGCAGTAGTAGATAAAGGACAAGAAGTAATTATTCTTGCACCGTACTGGGTTAGTTATTCTGAAATGGTAAAATTAGCAGAAGGGAAATCTGTAATTTTAACGGGTACAATTGAAAACGATTTTAAAGTAACTGCTGCTGAAATTGAAAAAGCAATTACTCCTAAAACACGTGCCATTATGTATTCTTCTCCATGCAATCCTTCTGGTTCTGTATTTTCAGAAACAGAATTACGTGCTATTGGCGAATTATTAAAGAAAAACCCACAGATCATTGCAATTGCAGATGAGATCTATGAATACATAAACTTCGAAGGTAAAAACTTTAGTCTTGGTTCTATTAACGAAATCAAAGATCAAGTTGTTACTGTAAATGGTTTCTCTAAAGGGTTTGCAATGACTGGATGGAGATTGGGCTACATTGCTGCGGCTAAATACATTGCTGCTGCAACTGAAAAACTTCAAGGACAAGTTACTTCTGGAACATGTTCTATCACGCAACGTGCTGGATTGGCTGCATTACAAGGCGATCTTTCTGCACCAATGAAAATGAAAGAAGCGTATTTAAGAAGACGCGACTTGATTATTGGTTTATTGAAAGAAGTACCAGGCTTGAAAATCAACAAACCTGCAGGTGCTTTTTACATCTTCCCAGATGTAAGTGCGTACTTAGGTAAATCTGTAAACGGAAACGTAATCCATACGTCTAGCGAATTATCTATGTTTATCTTAAACGATGTATTTGTATCTACAGTAGGTGGCGATTCATTTGGTTCTCCAAATAACATTCGTATTTCATTTGCTGCATCGGATGAAAACATCGTTGAAGCAATCAAACGTATTAAAGAATGCTTAGCAAAACTAAAGTAATTGAATATCATACAGCGGAAGACCTATTCAAGGTCTTCCGTACTTTTAATGTATTAATCATCGGTGATGTGATGATTGATTCGTATTTATGGGGAAAAGTAGATCGCATCTCTCCTGAGGCACCTGTACCTATTCTTCAAGTTGAAAAAAGAGAAATCAGACCAGGCGGTGCAGCAAACGTTGCATTGAATATAAAATCATTAGGTGCTACGCCTCTTTTGTGTGGTCTAGTTGGTGACGACGCAGACGGAACAAACTTCCTTAAAATATTACAAGATAACAATCTACCCACAGAAGGAATTGTATCTAGTAAGGATCGCGTAACTACAATAAAACATCGCATCATTTCAAATGCGCATCACATGTTGCGTGTAGATCAAGAAGATGATAAAGTAACAAACTCGAATGAATTAAATGCATTAAAGACTCGCATTGATTCGCTTTTAGAAAAGGCCCACGTGATCATTTTTGAAGATTACGACAAAGGAGTTTTAAGCGAAGAATTAATTAAATACGTAACAGACAAAGCAAACACAAAAGGAATCCCTACGGTAGTAGATCCCAAGAAGCGTAACTTTTTACAATACAAAAACTGTAGCTTATTTAAGCCAAACAGAAAAGAATTAAAAGAAGGTGTTAAAACAGATTCGAATTTAAACGACAGCAAACAACTGGAACAAACCGTTGAAGAATTGATGCGTCTATTAACATGCGACAGTGTTTTAATTACCTTATCCGAAAAAGGTGTTTATTGGACCAATAAATCAGAGCATTTACATATACCTGCACACCACAGAGAAATTGCAGATGTATCTGGCGCTGGCGATACCGTAATTAGTGTAGCTGCACTTTGTGCCGCAGCATATACGAAGCCATCTATATTAGCAGCATTATCTAATCTCTCTGGGGGCTTAGTATGCGAACAAGTTGGTGTTGTACCTATCGATCAAAAACTATTGCAAACGGAAGCGGAAAAGTTGGGGATTGTGAGTTGATCTAATGTGCTTCAGATAAAAAAAAGGTCTAGATTCAGTTATTGAATTTAGACCTTTTTTTTATCGAACTATTCTTTGTAAGGATGCTTATATTTTTAATTTGACCTGTCTACTTCGGGAACGCTTGTATTTATTTGTGTATCGACCAATACACTAAAAAATTACTTAATACAACACACTAATATTCATCCGATCCTTCCCACCATTCATCACTCCGATATAATATCCTGGTTGCACTAAGCCACTATTTCCTGAACCATCCCATTCAAAGGGCAAACTAGCACGTTTAACCTCTTTACCATATTTATCATAGATGATTACTGTGCCTTTACCAGGGAAGAAATACGTATCCATATCGCCATCATTATTTGGTGTCATAAATGCTTCATTGCAATCTACCTGAGGCATTTTAAGGTGTGTGTTATAATCCAGCATACAAGTCGATGTAAAATCAACATGCAAGGCATATGCAGTATCGCTTAATCCTATAAATTTATTTAAACTAGAATACTCCATTGTACCAAACGACGTACTTGTTAAAATATAGCTTGTCTGCGGAGCAACGTAACCTTGAACCATTACTTCAATCTTACCCGAGTTGCCGCAGTCTTTTTTATCTGATGTATAGGTAACATTTCCAGAAGTTGGACATGGGTTAAAGCGCACTAAAAAAGTATCTGTAACAAGTACTAAAGATGTTAAAGAGGGGTGTGTAATTTTGGCGTATATATATCGGTTTGTTATACCTACACCACTTGGCTGTGTTATTGTAACTGCATCTTTAAAGCTACTACCGATACTAGTAATACCTTCATACCAGGTATAGGTTTCATTTAATACAATATTGTCAACATATGAATGTATTATTACAGATTCATTATAATAGGCATCAATCGTGTCGCCAGCCTGAGGCAACATTGGTACATATGTATATATATTTGAAGCAGTTAATATACCCGCGTATGGACCTAAATCTTGGATAGTAAAATAATTATTGTACAATTTAACACTGGTAAAACTAGCCGACCCAATAATATTTTTAGGTATTACGGTCAATAAATTATTATCAAGTGCCAAAATAGAAAGCTGTGTATTTTTAGATATATCTGGAAAAACGGTCAATTTATTTCTACCCGCATTTAAGCGCGTTAGATTTACTAGGTTCGTTAATGAAGGCAACGTTGTTAGTTGATTCGACCAACAAACCAATTCCTGCAAGTTCACATTTAAGGATAGATCAGGAAGTACGGTAAGTTGATTTTCGCCAATATCTAATTTTAATAGAGATGGCACATCCGACAAGCTTGTTATCGATGATATACTGTTCTTTGAAATAATAATTTCTTCGATGATGGGATTATTTCCAAATAGAGGCATTTGTGTTAAATCATTATCATATAACAAAACCGTTTTCAAATTCACCATCCCCCTAAAATCAGGTGTTATAGAAATTTGATTCCCATATATATGTAATGTTTGCAATGCAGTCATTGGCAATAAAGATGGCAATGAAACAATATTATTGTTAATAGCACTAACTTTTGTTACTTGAGAAAAATATTGTATACCTTCTAAATTTACAATACCTAAACTACCACAAGAAATATTACCCGTAACCTGCGCGGCACTGCTAATAATAAGCTTATCCGATGCATTTATTGTTAAAGGATAATTTAATTTTAAGAAACTCAAAAATGCTGGATCTGGAATAGAAACAGTTTGCCCATACCCTATAATGGATAAAAGAATAAATACGATATGGAAGAATAACTTTTTCATTTATTGAACAATTGTAACAGAACCTTTTTTAACCATCCCGTTTGCATATTTAATTACAAAGATATAATATCCTGGTAGAATTTGGTTGTTATTGCCCATACCCGACCATTTATAAACAGTAGTTGCGGGTATATTTTGTTGAAAATACAATGCACCGCCTTTATCATATATCACCAACTGACCAGTAGAAGATTCTGGTTCGATATTCCATACTTCATCGCCATAAAATGGATTAAAGGAATAATCTCTTGGACATTCCTTTTCATCTATAACAATATCAGAATAGGTATGTGTACATCCTTGTGCGTCGGTTATTTTGGCATTATAGATACCTTTTGATATATCACCATTGCTAATAGCTTCGTTCGTACTTGAAGACAAAGAAATGGAATATGGTTTTGTACCTCCTTTAATCGATTGAACAAGAATAATTCCACTGGCTTTATCGCTACAACTTGGTGTTGTCTTTATAGTTGCCAAAATAGCAACCTGGTCGCAGGGGCTTATAATACTCGTAGCCACAACTTTTGATTTATTCTCTATTATTTGTACTGGTTTGATTACTTGTTGTTTATTAACAGTAACTGTTGAAGAATCCGTTTTCGAGCTGCTTTTTTCCTCCAAACCCAACTGTTTCTCTATCACCTGAATTTGATGTTTATGAAATCCAGTGTTTTGTTCAGAACTTGCATCATACGATTGCGATTTATCAGCAATCACTTTTGTTGTGTTGTTGCCAATTTCATTTTTTGCATTATTAGAATGCTCCGTATGTATTTTTTCCGAAATTGATATGCGTTCGGTCGCTGATTTTGTTTCTTTTATAATAGCAATCGATTCGTCCTTTTGATTCAACAATATCACAGATGCACCAATACCAATACTCACTACCGCAAGGGCAATAAAGCCCAATGGTTTATTACCAGATGTATTTGATCCTTTAGTTTTTTCTATTTGCAAAATATTTTTAACTGATAGCAAACGATTTTCAACAATTAGGGCATTAGCGATCTTATGTTTTTCCAATTCATCCTTCAAGGATTGATCAACAGAAATTTGCTTCTCAAATTTTTCAATTTCAGCAGGATTCAGTTCACCGTTTAAGTAAGCTTCAATAGTATCAAATCGTTCTTCTTGAATGCTCATTGTCTTTTTAATTGATTTATTAAAGATGGATTTTCATCAATCTGTTTTAGTAACTTTTCTTTACAACGTTTCAATTGCATTTTTACTGCACTTACAGATGCGAATTGCATGCGTAACATTATATCTTCTAATAATAGACTTGTATAGGTTGTAAACGTTAATAGCTCAATACATTTCTCACCAATGGGACTGAATAATTTCCTAATAATATTTTCATCTGGATTTGAAATTACTTCTTCCGAAAATTCTTCAAACACAGGAATATCTAAAGATTCAATGTTATCTGAAAATGAAATTTTCCGATCTCTTTTAGCTCGATTAATCCATTTATGGATACTTACTTTATATAAGTAGCCAAAAACTTTATACTTTTCATCAAACTTATTTTGCATTACCTGTTTGTAAAAAAGTAAGAGCGTGTCTTGGAATATATCTGATGCATCTTCTTTATTTCCCGAATTCCTCATAATAAATCGTTCAACAAGGGGGTATACCTTTTTATATAAAAGCGGCACAACCTCCTTATCTTTCCCTAATTTAATTAAGGCAACAATATTATTCTCTTTCTGACTGCCCACTCTAATTTAAAATACCATGTTAAAATAAATAAGTAACGAAATTTCAATAAATTAATATATTTTTGATTCATCTATACAGCAATCAATGAAATTATTTTACGTCAACTGTATTCTTTTTGCCCTTTTTCTGCAAAACATCCCTGTTTTAGGGCAGAATACTGCTGTTTATCCAGATCAATTTGGAGCGTATTTCAATAACATGTATTTGGTTTCTCCAGCTTATGTTCCGCTTGACACCAAAATGGATATCAACGTAGCTTATAAAACAGGAACTGGTGCGCTCAATAAAATTGCAACTTTTAATGTAGCCTTTACTCGTGTTTTAAATTATACTAAACCAAAAAACCATATAGCACGTGTTTATTTTTACAATCAAAAAGATGGTCCATACATTCATCGCACTAGAGCTTACGCAAACTATGCGTATAAAATAAAAATAGGGAAAGAAACTTTTCTTTCTTCTGGCATTGCATTTGGTTTTGCGCAAACAGCATTTACAGCCCCTTCTTCTTCAGGTAATGGAAACTCTCTAGCACCCGATGCAGCTTTAGGGGTATCACTGAACCATAAAAAAAATGAAGCGGGTATCTCTATCAATCAGCTATTGAATTCAACGATTAACCCAGTTATCGCCCCCATAAAATATGAGCGTTATATAAACAGCTACATTCAAAATACATTTACCGTTTCTCCCTTTGTAAGTATTAAATGCGGAGCACTTTGGCGCTACTTACCAAGCTATACAGACGATGTATCTTTTTTTGGAATGTTGCAATACAAAGATGTTATTTCCATTGGTAGTTCTTATAAATACAATAAAAGTTTAAGCTTTATTGTAACAACAAATATTCATATTGGAACGGAACGTATTTTTATATCCTTCGTTTACAATACTCCCTTTTTTACAAAACTTCCTGCCTGGACTGATTCTGTTGAACTTAATGGCGGGTATACATTTTATTGAAATTCTGTTCCTTCAGAATGGAGTACATCATCTCTTTTTTTCCTATACTAAAAATACCAATCATTGAATACACATTCCATTTATTTGATTTTCGAATGGATAAACACATATTTTTATCACATTAATATCAATTAAAATCCAATTAGTATTAATATGCGTATTAAATAAAAAAGCATTTGCAATACTTCCAAAAAATAAACGCTCGAATGAAAGTAACAAAAATCTCCTTGGTAATCTCTGCGATCTTTATAGGGTTCGCATCTTTTTCCCAAACGTTTAGTGCCTACATTGTTGTGGACCAATTTGGATACACTCCCAATGCAAACAAAGTAGCCGTAATTCGAGATCCTCAGACAGGATTCGATGCTGCTTCGTCGTTTACACCAAGCACAACATACAAACTTATAAATGCGGATAACAATCAGCCGGTATTTTCTGCTGTAATTACAGCATGGAAAAGTGGCGCTACAGATGTGAGTTCAGGTGATAAAGCATGGTGGTTCGACTTTTCAAGTTACACTACACCAGGTAGATATTATGTAAAGGATGGAACCTTAGCTGCACGTTCTGCGGAATTTGTAATTGCAGATACGGTATACAAAAGTGTTTTAAAAGCAGCCATGCGTATGTTATACTACCAACGCTCCAGCTTCGCTAAAGTAGCTCCTTACGCAGGTAATGGCTGGACAGATGCAGCTAGTCACATCAAACCTTTGCAAGATAAAAATGCTCGATTATATAGCAACTTAACCGCGGGAACAGAGAAAGATTTACACGGTGGCTGGTACGATGCTGGTGACTTAAATAAGTACACCGCATGGACAGCAAGCTATGTGATTACATTATTGACAGCATATCAAGAAAACCCAACTGTATTTACGGATGATTTTAATTTACCGGAATCTGGCAATGGCGTACCCGATATTTTAGATGAAGTGCAGTGGGGAATTGATCACTTGCTACGCATGCAACAAAGCAATGGATCGTGTTTGTCAGTGTTAAGTTCTGATGGTGGCAGCCCTCCATCTGCTGCAACTGGACAAAGTAAGTACGGACCAGCAACAACAAACGCCACCTTGAAATGTGCTGAAGCGTTTGCTTTCGCATCAAAAGTATATAAAAATTACAGTGCTATTAAATTTGGCACCTATGCTAGCAATTTACAAACGAAGGCAATTGCTGCTTGGGATTGGGCAGATGCAAATCCAAGTATAGTATTCAATAATAATTCAAAAGATGATAATACTCTAGGTGTTGCAGCAGGTAATCAAGAAACAGATGACTTAGGCAGAAAAACATCTAAATTAGGAGCGGCACTTTATCTATATGAATTAACTGGACAAGCAAAGTACCTCACATATTTTGAAACCAATTATGGAGATATGCCTTTGGTAGCTTGGACTAATTATGTGAGTCAATATTTTTTAGAATCACAGAGTCTGTTGTTGCATTACTTATCTTTAGCTGGTATTGATGCAACGATTGCAAATAAGATCCGAACAACAACAAAAAATGCAGTTAATACTACAGGTGATTTTGCAGCTGCGTTAACTAGTGAAACCGATCCGTATAGATCTTTTATAAAAGATTATAATTGGGGTTCGAACCAATACAAATCTCTATATGGAAATTTATTATGGGAACTTCAAGCAAATGATATTGATGTAGGTAACAACGAATTTTATTTAAATGCTTCTGAAGAATATTTACACTACATTCATGGTGTAAATCCACTACAGCTCGTATACCTAACAAACATGGGTAGCTACGGTGCAGAGAAAAGTGCAAATGAAATGTACCATACATGGTTTTGTGATGGTAGTGCAAAATGGGATCGTGTTGGTACTTCAACCTACGGCCCACCACCAGGATTTTTAATGGGAGGAGCAAATAACAGTTATGATTGGGATGACAATTGCAAATCTGCTACCCCCAACACACTTTGTGGATCAGCAGCACCAAGCCCACCCAAAGGTCAACCTCAACAAAAATCATATAAAGATTTCAATACAAGTTGGCCATTAAATTCTTGGCAAATAACAGAGACAAGTCTGGGGTATCAAACTGCTTATATACGATTGTTATCAAAATTTGTAACAAACGGAACCAACGTGCCAACAAGTACAAATACTGCACAAGCGTCGGTAGCTATATCCATTATGCCAAATCCAACACAAGATCGAGTAACCATCACCGTACCTGCTTCTGTGGCAAGCAACAATGATATCAAGATTGAGTTTTATTCTGTATTAGGAAATAATGTACTTACAAAAAACCTATCCAACGCTACATCCTTTTCAATTGCAGAATTACCAAATGGTGTATATGTAATCAAAGTAAGCCAAGATGGAATGTTGTTTACAGATCGATTGGTAAAAATGCAATAAAGTACAGAGTATGAAGTACTGAGTACAAAGAAATCAAGTTGTGTTTTAAATTACAAAAATGTCCCAGTCTTTGACTGGAACATTTTTGTACTCCGTACACTGTACTCCATACTTTATACTTCCTCCCCAAACGTCAACTCTTCAGGCTTCGGATACTGGACTAATCTAGAAAAGTCCGACTTCCAAAAATCTAAATCTAACAACTGGTTATTTTTATCAACTGTGAGCGAAAGTACTACAGGGATTTTATCTGCATCTGTATATTCTGCCTGAATTAGATCTCTGTCGAACAAATCGGCATTGGGATTATTTAAATTAATGCTTCCCATATGACTCCCTTCATACTCTTCAACGCTATCGGAGATATTATATGCATTATCCGTTACATTTAATTTTGACAACAGAAATTGAATAATTATTTTCTCTTCATCACGTAGTGCTCGTTTCTTATTCATACTTTTATTTTTTTCAAATCTTTATTCGTTAAGAATTTATAATTCAAGATTGATTGTAGCAGGTG
The DNA here is from genome assembly GCF_937863595.1 of uncultured Cytophaga sp. GTDB lineage: Bacteria > Bacteroidota > Bacteroidia > Cytophagales > Cytophagaceae > Cytophaga. The sequence continues at coordinate 21,699 of NZ_CALMGQ010000013.1, read as the reverse complement.
ATTGTTCAAAAGAGACGACTAGGCAGAAAGTTGATAATTCATAATTAGTATCACCCTTTCGTATACACATACAAACCAATTGTACACAAAACAATACCTATTAATTCTTGTAAAGATAATGCTTCCTTTAGAATTAAAAAGGCTAACAATGCCGTTACTACGGGAACGTAAGATAAAAAGACTGCCATCGTTTCGGAGCCCAACCGTTGAACTGCATAGGTAATTAACAACAGAGCTCCGATACTTACAATAATTCCTTGATAAATTACTTGAAGCAATACATCTGATAAAGGAGCATGTACAATTTGTGAGGATGTAGACAACCAAATTGGAATAAATAAAATTGCATTTATAATGGGAACAAAGGATACAACATCTTTCATACTATAGCCCCAACGTTTTATTGCAGCCATATACGTAGAAAATACACAGGCAGCACAAAGCATAAAGGCTACACCAAGTCCATTAAATTCGGCATTATTCGAAAAAAGATTCATCATGCAAAAATTTGCAAGCAATAAAAGTATAACAGAAAGGTATTTTAATGCACTGATTTTCCCTTTAAACCAAAAGTATGTAAATAGTAAGCCAAGTACAGGCAACATTCCATTTACCAAAACTCCTGCATTCGCAGCCTTAATCGTTTTTAAACCAAAAAATGAAAGCATGGTATATGGAAAACCACAACCTAACGCTATTAACAATACTTGATTCCACTTCACCGTTTTCCAATTGTATGTTAAACTAAATGGAAGGGTTATAAGTGCAGCAGTGCCAAATCGCAATAGTGTTATATCGTAGGGTGTTAATGCTGTTTGTACACCAAGTCGAGATAGTATAATCCAACCTGCCCAAATAACTACAGACAAACACGCTGCTCCATATGCGTAGATATTTTCATGTTTCATAAACCAAAGAAATGTAATTGGTGTGCAAAACTAGCCAACTCCATCATCAATGCAATACCAGCATGTACAATAATCCCTCCCATTAATGAATTGGTTCGTAGTGATAATATTCCTAATATGGTTCCCCCAAAAAATGAGCTCGCTGTTTCAATAACAGGTTTACCAAAATGAAAGGTACAATACACAGTGGCTACAGCCAATACACATTCAATACCCATATATTTATAAAGTGCATGTATCATAATTCCTCTAAATAGTAATTCGATATTTATAAAATCGAACAAATACATACTTTCATATAATGCTACTTGTTGAAAATGGGTTCCAGGTAATTGCTCTTTGAATTGAGACATATTATAAACGGGATATGCCGATTGGAAATCATCGGTGAATGATACCAAAACAATTAAAGGCATCATTATTCCGAACAACATAAATAGATAGGGTTTAAGATCTGATTTTTTAAAAGCCAAGCCATAAAAATTGTTGTTTTCTTTTTCTAAAAAAATATAATACAAAAGAATGGGAAGAAAATAGGTAACAAAACGTACACTTTGATTCAATACTTTTTTAATATAGTATTTTAATATTTCGTCCTGAATCCCATTTGCTAGTTCATGATGCCAATGAAATGCTTCATCAAAGGCCATGATAGCGGGAAAGAAACATATTAAAAATAGAAATCGTTTATTTTTAAACAATTCTTTCTTGTTAAACTGAATTGCATAAACTAGAACTGCATAGAACAAAGGGATTGCGTAATAAAAAAAACAAAGAATGAAAAAATACCATTCTTTGTTACATGTTTTTAAAATACCACTTTCAAAATTGAAATAGTAATTTAGTGCTGTAATGGGAATTAAAAAAAGCAACAAATTTATTAAATATGTTGCTTTCAACTCATACCGAATATAATTCGATAAAAGGGTAATTATTTTTTTCATTAAAAATTATGCTTTAACGCTAAATTCTTTTACAGCATCTATAAAACATTTCACTTTCGTTTTATCGGTATCTGGGTATACGCCATGTCCAAGATTTGCAATGTGTCTGCCCGTTCCAAATTCTGCTAACATTTGTTTTGTTTTTACTCTGATTTCATCTTCGGATAAATACAAAGCGCAGGGATCCATATTGCCTTGAAGCGTTTTATTCGCACCAATAATTCTTCTTGATTCAGCAATATCCATATTCCAATCCAAGCCTACAGTTTCACAAGGGAAGTTATTAAAGTCTTCTCGTACAAAGAATGCGCCTTTAGAAAATACAGTACGGGGCACTTGTGGAACTGCTTCGCAAATTTGTTTGATGTATTTCAAGGAGAACTCTCTGTATTGATCTGGAGGTAAAACCCCTGCCCAAGAATCAAATACTTGGTACATGGCTGCTCCCGCCTTAACTTGTCGTTTTAAATACTCGATGGTTGCTAAGGTGATTTTTTCTAACAAACGATGTGCTAACGCAGGTTCGGTATATAAAAAGCGTCGTGCTTTAGAAAACGTTTTGGAACCTTGCCCTTCAATCATATAGGCAAGAATTGTAAAAGGTGCACCAGCAAAACCAATCAATGGAACACGACCATTCAACTGTTTCACAGATATATCAATCGCATCATATACATACTGCAAATTATCTGCAGCGTCTGTAGCCAATAATTTTTCAATATCAGCAGCACACGTAATTACCTTTGGAAAAAAAGGCCCTTTGCTTTCAATCATTTCATAGGGCAAACCCATTGCTTCAGGAATAACCAATATATCTGAAAATATAATAGCGGCATCTACTCCTAAAATATCTACGGGTTGAATCGTCACTTCAGCGGCTAAGGCAGGCGTTGTACACAATTCAATAAAACCACTTAATTTTTCTCTAATTGCACGATATTCTGGTAAAATACGGCCTGCTTGTCGCATAAGCCAAACAGGAGTGCGTTCTGTGTACTCACCACGAGCAGCACGTAATATTAAATCATTTTGATAAGCCATAGTGCAAGTTACGAGTATGTAGGGCGAATTGCAACGGTTTTATGGCTATTCTGCCGTTTTTCATCACAATTGATCGTACATATACGAAATAAGAAAACAAGCAGATTTACGTATTGCTATTATTTGCTCTAATACTATTTATTGCGAGCAAAGAATACAATCAAAAGCTGAATCCTCTTTTCAATTGATTTTAACTTTAAAATCAGGCGGATCGACCAATTGAAAGGTTGCAGATGCGAACTTTACCTCGCCATTTGTAGCTTCAATCCGCTTAAGTATTTGAGTAAACAATGCTGTTTTTGTAGCTCTTCTTTTTTTATATCCAACCACAAAACGCAAGGTATATTCAACCCAATTGTCATTTGCGATTAAAGACACCATAGGTTCCGTTTGTGCTTCTTCTAATCGATATTTGTTTTGTAAATGCGACCATTCTTCTTTGGATTGAATGCTTAAATCTCCCGCTATCTCCTTTCCTACTTCTTCAAATATAGTTGTCGCTTTTTCATAATTACTTCCATATTGAATAGGAATTTTAATTTCATCCCATAGAAATGGAAAATCACCTGAATAATTAAATACAGGTTCTTTAAAAACAAAGCTATTCGCAATAAGTACAATACGTCCATTGTATAAATCACCATCAACCCACTGTCCTGTTTCCATAATGGTTGTTCTCAACACTCCAATATCCATAACATCGCCTTTGATTCCACCCAGCTGTACACGGTCGCCCGTTTTATAAAAGTTACCAAACATAATTGCCAACCAGCCAGCAAAAGATGCGATTACTTCTTGCAATGCGAATGCAATTCCTGCGCCTGCAACACCCAATGCAACCGTAACACCTCCAAGTTTATCACTAAAGACTAATACCAATAATATCAGGCTTAAAAAATACCCTAAAAAACTACTTAATTTTTTGGCTTTATAATGTTTGTCGTTGTCTTTAATCTTTGAGAATATTTTATTCTGAACAAGTTTTCGAATAAGCCAAATTGCAATTAACCCTATTATTATAATACCTAGTTTAATGATTGCTGTATTGGTTAACAATTTTCTAATTTCTTCTTCCATCAACTTATGAATTCTATTTATGTGTAAAAATATTTTAATGTATTGATGGTAAAAAAATATCGGCTCATTTAAACAAACGATTTTCTAATAACATCTAATTAAGATACCTCTTTTAACGCAGTTTAACAAGCTCAGAAAGAGTTGTTCATACTTTAAAAAATCAAAAAATATTACAATACACAGTAGTGCTATTTCATGTTGAATACATGTTCTTTATTGACATATATATAATTTTATTGACAAATGAATATTGGATGTATTCGTTATTGAACAAAGGTTTCTAGAAGTTCTCCCGTAGGTAAAAAATACAACAGCACCTTTCCTTTCCGAGAAGACAATTCAAATGCGTACACAAATGTATATTTAGGCGTATTGTGTTCTTCTAAATCTTCTATTTTCCATGATACATATTCTGACGTATTAAAACGTTCCCATACAAGAACAGGAATATCATTTCTGGACACATCACGTTCTGTTTTTACCCATATACCTTCTTTGGTAAAATCTGCTTCGTATTCTGAGCCTTTAATGATAAATTCCGCTTGATACACGTTGCGCTTCTTTTTCCATTCCCATTCATAGACATACACTTCGGGATATTTTTTTTTCACACTATCGCGAACGATTTTAGGGACTTCAGTTTCTTTCAACTGTTGAGAAAATGCATTCAGTTGAAAGAATATAATAGATAAAATAATAAGGAATAATTGTTTCAACATCATATTATTGATTTAAGTTTTCCAATTCCAAGGCTAAGCCTTTTAAATCTTGTTTCATAAGATTTATATATGCCTCCAACTCATCCAACATATTGGCTCTATTAAACAACTGTTCAGAGGTATATTTGCCTCCCAAGCCAAAATACACATCAATTAAATCTCGTTTTCGTTTTCGTTTGGCTACAGATATCTGACCAAAATTCATCCAACGATCAATAATTTGATATCTAAAAGAAGGCTGTTCCACATTATTACTATCATAATAATTTAAATAATACCAAACGGGTGCTGGAAAAATAGTAGAGCTATCTTGACCTTCCCATATATCTTTGAGTGCATTTCGAGTATGGTGAAATTCTACTTTCCGTTTATTCGTTAAAATCATCAAACCCAAACTAGCTTCAGCTAAACCTGCGCCAATACCGATTATCTCAGGCAGATTATCATCATTTCCATTGGCTAACAAAACACCCGCCGTCACAGCACCTACAGCACCAATGATAATAGAACCGACTGTAAATTTCGTTTCAGCTTCATCTTCTTTTCTTTTTAGGTAAACTGCTATTTGTGCTGCGCGTTCTTCTTCACAATCCATCTCTGCTGCAACTGCTGATATTTCTAAAGAGGCAACATTTACACGTTGATTAATTTTCTGCAAACGTTCTATCAACTCAATTCTTCTATCAAGCGAAGGGGCTAACTTATAGGTATCGAGTTGATGAACATATTTAGCTATGTCTTCATCTATGCCAATTGCATTTGCCACATTTAAACTTTTAAAACTAAATTTTGTTGACAAAAGCGTATCTAATTGATTTGGATAAATAGCTATCGGCAAATCTATTTTTCTGTACGAATAAATATTCTGTTGATTGCAATTGCTTTCTATAAGTTGCTTCTTTAAAGGCGTATTTCGCATTCCTACACAGGAATGAAGTAAAAATCCAACAAATAGGATACAGCAAAATATAGAAAACTGTTTATTTAGACCCTTCATTATTATTTTCATTAACAATCAATGGTGCTTTAAAATGGCAAAATATTTAAAGCACCATTGATTTATTGTATAATCCTAATAAGTAATTTACTACATATTATTCACAAGTAAAATTAAAAACGGAACCAGGTTCTATTTTATCAATACCATCACTAAATATTATAGGGTAATATTTATCGTACTTGTAAATCATTGTAATCGGTTTTATTCTCTTCAAGCCATTATTTCAAAAAAATATAATTAATTTCCGTCTTAAATCCCCTCTTTTATTAAATTGCACCGTTAGCCTGTATGAACAGATTATCCCTAATGATTTATTTTAACAACGACTTCCTTCCCACATCAAAAAAATATTGATTCATACAAAACCTTTTAAAAACTAGTGTTTACCTATTTTTAATTTTTAAATAGTATGCCTCTGCTATAATACCATTTAGACAACTTGGCATAAACTTCCGTTACAGAATCACCTTTAAATTCTTTTTTATCGTCCATTCCCATTGAAAGGAAAGAGTCATATATTTCACTTTTTATTTTTAAGGTAATTGGACTTTTCTCCCTATCATAAATTGTCAACTTCCCTGAATACATAATCCATTGATTTGATCTAAGATGTTTTCCTATAACTTCCTGATCGGCTTGATATATTATTACAGACTTTCCCATTTTTTTTAATTATTTTAAAATTCCTTCCCAATACAAAATAAATTAATTATAACGTAATACTAGATCTAATCTCAAGATGCTACAACATACATTTTGACATTTCAAGTTAATTAGACAGAAAAGAGCAAAAAGTAAATTATTTGTGATTCAGATATCGTAATTCAGCATTGCATTAATGTTTAATTAGGTATTCCTGAGGTAGTGTTAAAAGACTCTATTATTGAATAAATATAAATCGTTCTTTTACCTATTAACTAAAAAAGCTCTGAGGAATTCTCAGAGCTTTTGTGTACTATATTTTATTAAGATATTTAAATCAAAAAAAACAATTAGTCGTTTTTAGGAATATGGCCTTTAAATCCGAAGAAAGAAATGTATAAATAACAAACAGCAGGAACAATCATTGCAAGCTTTAAATTACCATGAGTATTATCCGCAATGGCAGCGAATAACAATGGCATTACTGCGCCACCTACAATTGCAGTACATAATAGCCCAGAAGCTTGTTCCGTATATTTCCCTAAACCACGGATAGACAAGGTAAAGATAGTTGGGAACATTAATGAGTTAAAGAAACCGATTGCTAATAAGGACCACATTGAAACGATACCAGAAGTTGATACAGATATTGCAATCAATAAGATAGCCATAATTGCATAGAACCCTAATAATTTACCTGGATTCACTTGTCCTAAAATGATGGTGCCTAAGAAACGACCAACCATTGCACCTCCCCAATAATACGTAATATAAACGCCTGCAGCAGACTCGGTCAACGCCATTACATTTTCCATGTGAAGGTAACTAACGATATGACTACCAATAGCTACTTCAGCACCCACATATGCAAAGATACCCGCAATACCCAAAACTAAATGACGATATTCCCAAATGCTCGATTTCTCAACAATACCTTCCGTACTTACTTCACCATCACCATGACCAATTGCTGGCAACTTCATAATAAACAACGCACCACCAATAAATAATAACAATCCACCAATAAATAAATAGGTATTTTCTAAATACATCAAATTTGTCTTTTCTAAAATACCATCTAACAAGCTATTTAATTCAGGAGTAAGTTTAGATAAATCTTTTTGATCCGTAATTTCTTTTGGCAACTCTGGTAAGTGGCTTAAAATAAAATACGCACCTACTAAAGGAGCGATTGTTGTGCCCAATGAATTTAACGCTTGTGTTAATGTCAAACGTGCAGAAGAAGTTTCAGGTGTACCTAATACAGCAACATAGGGGTTGCCTGCAACTTGCAACAAAGTAATCCCCGTAGCAAGAATAAATAATGCACCTAAGAACAAACCATATGCTCTATAAGCTGCGGCTGGATAAAATAGAAATGCACCAACTGCAGCAATTACAAAACCCAATATCATAATCGCTTTGTAACCATGCTTTTCAACCAGTTTACCAGCCGGAATAGACATTACAAAATAAGCCCCAAAAAAACAGAAGTTGATTAAGTTGGCTTGAACAAAGTTCAACTTAAACATTACTTTCAAATATGGAATTAAAATATCGTTGAAGCAGGTAATGAAACCCAACATGAAAAACAATACCATTAACGAATACAATGCTGTGCTATAGTTCTGATTTGAACCTGAAGACACACTGCTCACTCTCCCCGACGATGCTCCTATTGCCATATTGAAATACTGTTTAAAATTTTAGGTTAGTAATTTCAAAGATATATAAATTATAAAAAAAAAGAAAGAAAATATTGTACAATCCCTATAAAAACAGAAGGTCCAGCCATTCGCAGTTGAAGAAAGCAGATATGAGATTAATCCTAAAACAGGCTATGCCTGAAATTTTCATATTCTTACGATTTCTAAACTTTATAAATAGCACTTAATACGTAAGAACCTAAATACCTGCATTCAGGATATAAGTAACGATCTGATTACCAAATAAAAAAGTAGATAAACCTAAAACACGGTTCTATCTGAATATAAAATCGAAATGCTCTTTATAATACCACAACATATATATAAAACTTTAAAAAACCATGTTAGGATGCATAATGATCATTACCGAGGTAAACTTAAACTGAAAATAAAATTATTAACATTGAATGTGTATAAGGCAAAAAAAAATGCTTTACATCTCTGTAAAGCATTCTGTGACCTCGTTAGGATTCAAACCTAAAACCTCCTGAGCCGTAATCAGGTGCTCTATTCAATTGAGCTACGAAGCCAATTCCCTTATTGGGGAGTGCAAAAGTACATATCTTTCTTTTTCAAAACAAGTATTATAGAAAAAAAAGCTATTTTTTACGTACTGGTGTGTCTTTTAACAACCTATATAAACTAGTACGGATAATTGCACCCATTTGCTTACATTTTAAAAAATCAGGGTCATTATAATGTTTAGCTAGGTCTGTTTTTAATTTTTCAACATGACTTGCTGGTGCAATGGTATCCCGAATTACGGCATCCCACAATTCTTTAATTCGGTATTTATTGGCTCTCATTCGTGAAGCCATCATCGCTCTTTCTTCAAACTGATATTGCTGAATACTTTCTTCACTCAACACTTCTTTAACAATATCAATAAGCGCATTATTTTGTTTAAAGAATTGAGGTAAATATACCCACTTATTTCCTTCATAACATTGTTGATCAAAATCTATGGTGCGAATGCGGTAATGAAACTCTTCAAAATCGGGTGTCATTTCAATAACATAATTACTTGAATGCATATCTCCCAACAAGCGCACAAAGCAGCGTTCATTAAATTTTACAAATTCTTTAGCCAATCGAATTTTATTCAAACTCAGTAATTTTAAATACTGCTTAATAAACATATCTCCAGGTATACCCACAATATGATCTTCAATAATGGTATCTCCATCTACAATGTAGTTGATGTTATTGGGAGATAAAATATGTTCTAATTCCAAGCCATAAATACGGGAAGCGTCTGCAACCTTTACATAAAAATAATCAAAATTGTCGTTGATACGATTCACTACACGAACACGAAATGGCTTTGTATTTCCATACACACACAAATCAATACGATCAATAAATAAATGTTCGGTAACACTTAAATCGCCACCAATTTTCAAAAAGGCATAAATTCGTTTTAATCCATCGTAAATTTCGACCATATCCGAATGGCTGTAAAATACACTGTCCCATAATGTATCTTTCCCATTCCTGTCTTTTAAAGAAACTCTACTTGTAAAACGTGTTAAATCAGTATATGTCAAGGGCATTTTCTGCTCACGATCAAACAGTGTCAGATACTTGCGTAGGGGCTTACCAATTTTATAAACGTTTTTCTTTTTCGAAATTTCGGACATGGGAAAACAGTGGTCTGTGGTCAGTAAACAGTGGTCAGGATTTACTGGTTTATTATATAATAGAGGTTATGATTATATTAAAGTGAAATGGTTTTATAGAAGAAAGTAGGTAGCGCTTGAAGTTTTTGGTAAACCGCATTGTCTTAAATTCATTATAGAAATCATTGTGCTGGCGGAAACACCAACAACAGCGGTACTAGTTAGTAAAAAACCATGTACTACATTTTTTTTTACTGACCACTGACAACTGACAACTGTCCACTAATTCCCCACATTACTAAAACGCCCATAAATACTCAATGGCAACTTTTTATGATATGAATCTTCAACAACCAACTCCCCTATTTCAAGATTTTTAACATCGCCATATATACGATGAATCAAGGTTTCAACAATAACAGCAGAGAAACCGATTGCGTATAAATTTAATATATAGAAATGTTCCTTAGGATCTAACAATTCAGCACACAATTTCAATATTTCATTGAGGTGTTCTTCAATAATCCAACGTTCGCCGTCTGGACCACGTCCATATGCAGGTGGATCTAAAATAATACCATTGTATTTATTGCCACGTTTCACTTCCCGCTTCACAAATTTCAATGCATCTTCTACCACCCAACGTATATCAGTTAATTCGCTGGCTTCCATATTTTCACGTGCCCAACTTATGACTTGTTTTACCGAATCCACGTGCACCACTTCAGCCCCTGCGGCTCGTGCAGCAATAGACGCACCACCTGTATATGCAAACAAATTCAATACTTTAGGCTTCTCTGTTTTCATTGCAGAAACCTTTTCATATATATAGTCCCAGTTGGGTGCTTGCTCTGGGAATATCCCCACATGCTTAAAACCAGACAATCCCAGACGAAACTTCAAATTCAAACCTTTGAATTTATAAGGTACAAACCATTGTTCCTTCATGGTATTCTTCAAGGTCCAAACGCCTTTCTCTGGATTGGCTTTATCCCGTAAAAATTCTGCATGCGCTTTGTCCTTCCAGTCCTTTTCGCTAAGCTGAGGATCCCATACTGCCTGAGGTTCAGGGCGAGATAAAATAAACGCACCAAAACGTTCCAGTTTTTTATAATTCCCTGAATCGATTATTTCATAATCGACAAACTCCTTGGGATTAAGTATTTTCATCTGTAGTATTTCTTAAGGGTATTATTTTGTATCTTAATAGAAGGTAAGATCGTAAAGAATATCAACATTTCTCACAATTTCTCGTATAGGCAAATGTTAACCCATATAAAATTACTACAAATTTCTATTTTATATTTCATTAACCGAAATGTTTTATACAAAATATGAGTAAAGACCCCAATCCTTTTTTTGAAAAATTACTACGATTCAGAATTCTGTTTCTAATTATATTGTTATTCTCATTATTCCTTTCTGTAGGTATCTTCTTCTCATTAGATACGGGCGACAGCAATTCTACTATACACAAAGAGTACTTTTATAAGACATGGAAAGTAAAACGCTTTTATCAAAATGGAAAACTCGTAGTAAACGATAAGAAATTTGAAGATTTGCTTTTCAAAATCAATAAAGATAGTACAGCCGAATGGATTCGACCAGATAATGTATTAGAGATGCGTTTGTGGGTATCAGAAGACGGAAGCAAATTAATCAAAGAAGACGATGAATCCATGAAAGATATTGATATCATCTACGAAATTAAAGAGAATAAATTACGCTTTGGTAAACGAACAATTGAATCGCATTATGAGTATGTGTTGATACCAGAATAATTTTCAGCTGCTAGGTTCTAGTTACTAGACAAGGGGACTTAGTACACAGAGGTTAGTGATCAGAGGACAGTCAAAAAAGTATAGAGTACTGAGTACAAAGTACAAAGACGGCTTTAACTTCTAGATATCCATAACTAGCACGTTTGATGAAAAATAGAGCTTACAAAACAATAAAATAACTTTTTTTGAGATATAACTGACAGTATGGAGTACAAAAAAAGAAGGCTTCAGATGAAAATCTGAAGCCTTCTTTTTTTACTAAGTACTCAGTATTGGATACGTTGGACTTTTATCTCGTACCTGGCAACTGGAAACTGACAACTAGCTATTCACTCCCATCCTATCCAAGATATTCCCCAATAAGCACCACTTTGTGAATGCCGATTGAAATAAATTCACACCAACAAATGCACCTAACCACAACCAATTTGTTTCGTTGGTTATATAGAAAAGGCTTAAGCTCAGTAAAACCATACCTCCTGCAAACCCATTTATAATTCTATTTTTCATTTCATTCTTGTTTACGTATTGATTTAACTTTCGGTGTTCGCTACACAGAGCTAACACCGTTTTTACCTATGCTTTTTTTAACATTTTAAAGTAAAGTAATGGTACAACAAGCAAGGTTAAGAATGTTGAGGTAATGGTCCCCCCCATCAAAGAAATAGCTAATCCTTGAAAGATTGGATCGAATAAGATAATTACCGCTCCCAATACTACTGCACCTGCCGTCAATAAAATTGGGGTTGTACGTACGGCCCCTGCTTCAATAATGGCCTGTTTCAATGGTATACCTTCTTTCAAACGAATGTCAATAAAATCAATTAACAAAACTGAATTTCGAACCATCACACCTGCTAAAGCTATAAATCCAATCATAGAGGTTGCGGTAAAATAAGCACCCAACATCCAATGCCCAAGTACAATACCAATCAATGAAAGCGGTATCGCAGCTAACATAATCAAAGGCACTGTAAAGTTTTGAAACCAACCCACAATCAATAGATAAATCACAAGTATTACCACCCCAAATGCAATTCCTAAATCTCTAAATACTTCAAAGGTGATTTGCCATTCACCATCCCACTTAATACTGTAGGTGTCTTCATTTAAAGGTTGATGTGTATACTCCTCAGTTAAGGTATATCCTTTTGGCATTTTAACGGTATTGAGTTTATCTGAAATCTCAGAGATTGCATAGAACGGACTTTCTAAAGTACCAGCCATATCTGCGGTAACATATACCACGCGTTTTTGATTCTTGCGATAAATGTTTGTAACAGCATCTCCTTTTTTCACATGAACAAAGGTACCCAACGGAAATACCTCTCCACGTGAATTGGTGATCGGAATATTTTCAATTGCAGCAATCGATGTTTTTTGTTTGTCGTCTAATTGCAATACAATATTCTTTTGATTGAACGAATATACATCGTGCATAACACCTACATGGTCGTTGCTTAAAGCTGTAGCGAGTATGGCATTTATTTGTACAGGTAAAACGCCGAATTCCATTGATTTTTTATGATCGATTTCAAATACATACTCGGGTTGATTTGCTTCGACAAACCAATCTACATCTACCACGTCCTTTTCATCTATCAACAACTGCTCTACTTGCTTCGCTACATGTATTTGTTCTTCATAATTTGGACCATAAATTTCAGCAACAATGGTAGATAAGACGGGCGGACCAGGTGGAACTTCAACAACTTTAATATTTGCATTAAACTTTTTACCAATTTTTTGAATACCTACACGCATACTCTTTGCGATGTCATGGCTCTGCTCGGAACGTTCTCCCTTATCCACTAAATTCACTTGAATATCTGCAACATGTTCACCACGTCTTAAGTCATAATGACGCACCAAGCCATTAAAACTAATCGGTGCAGATGTTCCAACATAGCCTTGATAATCTTTTACCAAAGGATTACTCGAAATATAATCTGCCACTTCTTGTGTCAAGCCATAGGTAGTTTCGAGACTGGTACCTTCAGGCATATCAATCACAACCTGAAATTCATTTTTGTTATCAAATGGAAGCATCTTTACAGCAACACTTTTTGTATAAAACAACGCAAGAGATGCTAGTAAAATAACGAGTGTACCAAAAATGAATACATAACGTTTGCTTCTACTTTCCATCATTGGGTTTATAAAGCCTTTATATATTTTATAGATTTTTGAATCTTCTAATTCTTGTGTGTGCGAATCCCCTCCTACTTTTTCTTTTTCTCTTAAAAACATATAGCCTAAATACGGTGTAAGTGTTAAGGCTACGATCAAGGATAAGATCATCGCAATCGAAGCTCCAATAGGCATTGGACTCATATATGGCCCCATCAATCCAGACACAAAAGCCATTGGCAATACCGCAGCAATAACCGTAAACGTTGCTAAGATGGTAGGATTACCTACTTCGTTGATTGAATAAATAGCAGCATCCATGAAAGACATTTTTCTCATCTTAAAGTGACGGTGCATATTTTCAGCAATAATAATACTATCGTCTACTACAATACCTGTAATGAATACCAATGCAAATAAGGTGATACGGTTTAAGGTATAATCCATCATATAATAACTAAATAACGTTAAGGCAAACGTTACAGGAACTGAAAGAAATACAACCAAGCCTCCTCTCCAACCCATCGCCAACATAACGAAGAGTGTAACAACAATTACCGCTACAAACAAGTGTAATAACAATTCAGAAACTTTATGAGACGCTGTTTCTCCGTAATTACGTGTAGTAGAAAGATGGACTTCACTCGGTATTAATGTTCCTTTTGTATGATCAACTTTTGCAAGGACTGCTTCGGCCAAATGCATGGCATCCGTACCATTCTTTTTAGAGATGGAAATTGTTACTGCTTGAGCACTTTTTGTTTTAACTACATCAGTTGTTGCAATTCCACTTCCGTAAAAGACATACTGCGAAGATTTTTCGCCTGCATCAGAAATGGTTGCAATGTCTTTTAGATATATCGGAGTATTTTGATACACACCTACTACGGCTTCTGATAAGTCTGCAACAGATGTAAAATACGCATTGGTACGTACGGTAAATGCCGTATCATTAGTATAAAATGTACCAGCAGCACTCTGATTATTATTACCTCGGATGTAATTGGATATCGTATTGAAGTCTATGTGTTTTTGGTCCATTTTAAATTTATCCAACACCACTTTAATTTCAGAACTTCTTCCTCCGATCAATTTTACTTCTGTAACATCTGGAACCTTTTCAATTTCATTGACCAATACTTCCCCAATAGCTTTTAATTGAATATCATCGTACGTTTCACTCCAAAGCGTAAAGCCAAGTACCGGTACATCTTCTATCGCTCGTGTTTTAATCAAAGGCATGGAAACGCCTTGAGGCATTTTATCCATATTTTTTTGAATTTCATTATACAATTTTACGATGGAACGTTCAATATCTTCTCCCACGTAAAACTGTACAATAACCATCGCTTGGCCTTGCATAGATGTGCTGTACACATATTCAACGCCTTTAATATTTGAAATCATTTTTTCGATGGGCATAGATACTTTCGTTTCTACTTCCTGGGGCAATGCCCCTGGATAAGAAATGAAGATATCTGCCATAGGAACTTTTATTTGTGGTTCTTCTTCACGCGGCATCAAATAGGTACTATAGCCACCTATTAATAAAAAGGCAATCATCAACAAAATAGTCAGTTTTGATTGGATGAACATCTTCGCAATGTTTCCCGATAATCCTTCGTTCATATTCATACTTCTTACTTATTTAATGTTACAACTGCACCATTCGACAATGCCTGCTCGCTCGAAAGAATGATTGTATCGGAAGCTTTCAATCCTGTAAGCACTTCAGCATACGTTGCGTTTTCTTCTCCTAATTTTAACCAACGTAAATAGGCTTTGTGATTTGAATATACATACACACCTGTCAATTGATCTTTCTTTACAAGACTTTCGATAGGAACATTTAAGCCCTTTTGCGCTATTTGGGTTTCATTTAGTTTTATCGTTGCGTACATCCCTGGATATACACGCTTTGTAAATCCTGCAGGAATAGAAATTTTTGCAATGTATTGTCCGCCTGTTTGGGTGGAAGAAATACTAATTTGTTTTATTGTAGTTTCGAATTTCAAATTAGAAGACACAATTTCAACTGTCGCTTTTGTACCTTCTTTGGTCTGCAATCTATTTTTTTCAGGCACCATCGTTACGATCATCAATTGCCCTTCTTGTTCCATCATCATTAGAGGCATCCCTGGATTAGCGAGATCTCCTACATGGATTATTTTCTGTGTGATTTGTCCATCATACGGTGCTTTAATAGATGTAAACTGTTCCATTGCTTGCACTTCATTTCGCATCTGTAATGCAGCCTGATTCTTGGCTTTAATGGACTCGAATTGTAATTGCATTTGCTCCAATTCTTTATCTGTAGCACTTTTTTGATCGTGCAAACGTGTAAAACGCTCTAAGTCTTTCTGAGCACTTTTCAAGGCTGCACTGCTTTCTGAAATCATCGCATCGGCCTGTGCTTTTTTTGCTTGCAATTCAGAACTATTGATACGAATCAATAACTGTCCTTTTTTAACATTATCGCCCACATCTACCAAGACAGCTTCTACATAACCCATCATACGTGTACTTATGGTCGCAGAGTTTTCAGACTCTACAGTACCAGATAGTTGCACTGTTTGCAGAGCATTAGAACCAACAGGAGATATTGTTACAGAGATTGGAGCGACTGTAGTACGTTGCTCTTTCTCTGGTTTGCTACAGGCAACAGATAATAAAGAAATCGGAAGAATGAAATAAAATATCTTTTTCATTTTTATATTTTTTAATGGAGAATTATTGATTTTGATTGGTCAAGAAACTTAGATATGAAACGGTTACATTGTATTCGAAATAAATTTTTGAAAGTGCAAGCTCTTGCTGAGCAAGTAAATTCTGACTTGTAAGCAAATCGGTGGTTTTAACCAATCCTTCAGTATAGCGATCTTGAGTAAGTTTCAAGGCTTCTTTAGCTTGACTGATAGACGCTTGTGTCAATTGCATGCGCACATGAATATCGCGCATACTGCGTTTTGCAGATTCAATCTCCGTTTGGGCGCGTACTTGTTCGGTCTTTAATTCCAAGGCTATTTTATTGCGTTGAAATTTTTGTACTGCTATTTTATGATAATTCGTTAAGCCTTTAAACACATCCATTGACACTTGCAGTCCTACATAGTAAGAGCCATTGCCAAATCCAAACGTATTTGAGTTGGATTGATAATTACCAAAAGCATTTAGGCGTGGGCTCAAGCTAAATCGGCTTGCTTGAATCATTTTATCATAAGACTCCACCGTTTTGTTATACGCCATAAAATCTGCTCTAGCAGCCGAATACACATAAGCACCTTCATCAGGTATTGTTCGGTAATTGGTGTCGGCTTGAACGGTATAGGTAGCCATCGTTTCTCTGTTCATCAATACACTCAATTGATCCGACAGTGCTTCAATGGAATTTTGTGTCGCTAATAATTGACTTTCTATACTCGACTTATACACTTGCGCATTCAACACATCTGCCTTAGTTACCAAGCCTTGTTGGTAAAAATTAGAGACAGAATTATTCGCTTCTTCCGTCGTTCTAAACGCTTGTTTCAAAACTTCCAATGCTTCGTAATTCAATAGCAATTGATAGTAGGTTTTCTTTACTTCGAATGTGATGTAGGATTGCGTGTATTGCTTTTTAAAGTCATATACTTCTTGCTGTATGTTCGCAGCACGGCGTTGAAACAAAATATCTGGATTCAGTATGGGTTGAACAACCGATACCATTGCATTGTGATTTTGGTAATCCGACGGGTTATTTAATAATATAGGATCAAAATCATTTGCTGTAACAATTCCTTGTACCATCTTATTCCCAAATACCATTAAGGGGTTATTCGTAAGTGTAGAGGTATAAGATAGATTCACCTGCGGAAGAAAAGCCGCAGTACTTGAGCCAAATTGCGCATGAGCAATATTTTGATCCAAGGAAGCTTGAGCGAGGGAGGTATTATGCAGCATCGCTTCCCCTAGCGCATCGGCCAATTGAAGTGCTTCAAGAGTTCGCTGTTGGGCAAAAACACCTCCCACACATGCACACATAAAGACTGTAATGAAATATAATTTTGACATAGTATAACTGTTTATACTACAAAAGTATATTACTCAACAGCTAAAGTATGTGACAATAGTTACAGAGGGGAATTTAGTTGCTAGGTTCTAGTTTCTAGTTGCTAGACAAGGGGACTTAGTGATCAGAGGACAGTCAAAAAAGTATAGAGTACAGAGTACAAAGACGTCTTTAACGGTTATGCATTCGTAGCGCGTACGATAGATTAAAAGTACAGGTCACGATAGAATACTTTAAATAAAATTTACCACTAACAAAAAACAAAACCTAAGGGTTAAAAAAAAGTCTTCAGATAATATATCTGAAGACTTTTTTTTTTATAATCAGTACTATGTACTATGTACTTTTGTCTAGCAACTAGTACCTAGCAACTGACAACTATACAAGCCATCCCTTCACCTCATCGGCGGTAGGATTCGGTATTTCTAATTTCATTTTTTTACGCAAGCCACACAAATCGTTAAACAATTTATTTGGGTTTGCATTCTTTAATTGATCTACTGTAGAAATCCCTAATTTCTCAATCAATGGAATCAATTCTTCGCGTATATCAACACCTTCAAAGCCACCAGAAGATGCTCCTTGTGTACCCACTTCTTGTCGCATTTGAGGGAAGAACAATACATCTTGTATCGATGCAGAGTTTGTCATTACCATAGCTAATCGATCTATACCAATACCAAGACCTGCTGTTGGTGGCATACCGTATTCCAATGCACGAAGAAAATCTTCGTCCAATACCATACTTTCGCTATCGCCTCTTTTACCTAATTCCAATTGTTCTTCAAAACGCTGACGTTGATCAACAGGGTCGTTCAATTCAGAGAATGAATTACATATTTCTTTTCCATTACAAATTGCTTCGAAACGTTCCACCAAACCTGGCTTGTCTCTATGCTTCTTCGCTAATGGCGACATCTCTACTGGATAGTCCGTAATGAATGTTGGTTGTATTAATAAGGGTTCGCACTTTGCACCAAAAATCTCGTCGATTAATTTCCCTTTACCCATTGAATCGTCTACATCCACATTCAATGATTTACAGGTAGCACGCAATTGTACTTCATCCATTTCACCTATATCAATTCCTGTGTAATGTTGAATCGCTTCGAACATGGTGAAACGTTTCCAAGGACGTTGAAAACTTATAATATTTGCTCCAACCTGCACTTCTGTTGTACCGTGTAAGGCAACAGCAACCTTCTCCACCATTTCCTCAACCAAGTCCATCATCCAATAGTAATCCTTGTATGCAACATACAATTCTACCTGCGTAAATTCTGGATTGTGAAAACGAGACATTCCTTCATTACGGAAATCTTTTGAGAATTCGTATACGCCATCA
The DNA here is from genome assembly GCF_937863595.1 of uncultured Cytophaga sp. Lineage (GTDB taxonomy): Bacteria > Bacteroidota > Bacteroidia > Cytophagales > Cytophagaceae > Cytophaga. The sequence continues at coordinate 2,739 of NZ_CALMGQ010000013.1, read as the reverse complement.
AACCCACCTACAATTAATCTTTTCAGATACAATTCATTTGCAATACGCAAATACAAAGGCATATCTAAGGTGTTGTGATGTGTCTTAAATGGACGTGCTGCAGCACCACCGTAAAGGGGTTGTAAAATAGGAGTTTCTACTTCTAAATATCCTTTGTTATTCAAATAGTCACGCATGGTATTTACCAAACGCGTACGTTTGATAAACGTTTCGCGTACATGCGGATTCACAATCATATCCACGTAACGCATGCGGTAGCGTTGTTCTGGATCGGTGAATGCATCAAATATTTTTTTCTCGCCATTCTCATCTACAGCCTCTTTAGGCATAGGCAAGGGACGTAGTGCTTTTGTTAAAATTTTAAACGAGGTAACATGAATGGTAATTTCGCCTGTTTGTGTCGTAAACACATATCCGTAAATACCGATGATATCACCAATACCAACGAGTTTTTTGAAAACGGTATTGTATTGAGTCTTATCTTCATCCGGACAAAGATCGTCTCTTCTAAAGTATGCTTGTATTCTTCCGCTGGCATCTTGAATTTCAACAAACGAAGCATTTCCCATAATACGACGGCTCATCACGCGTCCTGCAATTGAGATGTTTTTATAATCCGTCTTTCGCTTTTCGTAATTTTGATGTATGTCTTTTGTAGAAACATTTATAGGAAAAAGTTCAGCAGGATATGGGTCAATCCCCATTTTCAATAACTCTTCACGTTCCTGGCGACGTACCAGTTCTTGTTCACTCAATTGCATGTTTTTCGTATTATAATAGAAATCAAAATTAAACAATTCTAAGGGAAATGTAAACTCACTTGAACACCTAAAAATGAGCTAGTTGTAATATTTCGTCAATTTCAAACTTAAAATGGGGTCTAAATTTGAATTAAAAACTAGTAAAAAATCAGAACCATCAAATCATCAAGCACGAAAATAGTATGATCAAAGAAATTAAATTTTATCCTAAGCATGCGAAAATAGATAATTAAGACAAATCATGGCTATCAAAGAGAGCATGGTAATTAAAAAATATATCCAATTGTTGTTCTCACTACTTTGCACAATGCTTCTTTTAATGATTTCTAAAACCAGGTTTTACCTCTACTAAAATCAACATACTAAGTAGTTGGTTATAACAAATATGTTAAAAATAGCTAACTTAGGAAATCCCTAGAAATAGGGATATTTGTTTACAAGCTTGATTGCAATCCAATAAACCATTTCAAAATTCAACTATTAAATCATACATTACTTATTGTATGCACAAACTACTTCTACTTGAAGACGATAATATTCTCTCAAAAGAAATTAATGTATTTTTAACAAAACACGAATATGTCTGCACATGTGTATACGACGGTTCCTTAGTAGTTAAACAATTTAGATTAAACTCTTTTGATCTAGTAATTCTTGATATTAATGTACCAGGAATAAATGGTCTAGAGGTGTGTAAAAAAATAAGAGAAGAAAACACAAAAGTCCCCATATTGATGCTTACGGCTTTTAGCGAGGTTGATGATAAAGTAACTGCATTTAATAATGGTGCAGATGATTATTTAGTAAAGCCTTTTCACTTTGATGAATTATTGGTGCGAATAAAATCTCTGCTAAGACGTAAGGAAATCCCACAAACACAAAGCAAGATTATAACGATAGGTGACTTAGAAATTGATCTAACAGAAATGAAAGTCTTTCGTAAAAAAGACGAAATCAATTTGAGCCCAAAAGAGTTTAAATTATTATCCTTATTGGCAAAATCTGAAGGAAAGGTACTTTCTAAAAATAAAATAGCGGACGAGCTTTGGGACGCTCATATTGAAACCAATCAAAACACCATAGAAGTATACATTAATTTTTTAAGAAAGAAAATAGACAAAAATCACGAACAAAAATTAATACATACAAAAGTGGGTTATGGCTATTACATGAAATCAGAATAATGATGTATGAATTTAAAAAATAAAATATCATTTATTGTATCCTTTTTATTTACTATTATTTTTGCAATCTCTGCAACGGTAATCTATATTTTATTTGCGGACTTTCGTCAAGAAGAATTCGAAATTCGATTGCGAGAAAAAGCCCTTTCAACTATAAAATTATTGGTTGAGATTGAAGAAGTAGATAATCAATTATTGAAGATTATAGATAAAAACAGCATTCATAAACTATACAATGAAAAGGTATTGATTTTCAACAGTGACTTCAATTTGATTTATAGCAGCTTGGATGATCAAAAAATCAAATGGGACAAAGCAGACCTTACTTATTTGAAGAAAAATAAAAACTTTTATAGAAAAGATATAAACCATGAAATATTCGGAATTTTTTATGACACGAATCAACATGATTATTACGCATTAATTTCTGCCTCAGATGATTTCGGAAAACGAAAGCTCCGTTATTTATTGTATATCTTAATCATAACCTACATTGTATTTACAATTACATGCTGGTTTATCACAACCTATATTGTAAAAAAATTATTATTACCCTTAGATACTTTTTACAAAACACTAAAAGGTATAAATGAAAATAATTTAAAAACGCGTATACACGTACATACAAAAAAAAATGAGATTGATTTATTGGCAAATGAATTTAATCAAATGCTTCAACGAATAGATATCTCATATCAAAAACAAAAAGAATTTACTGCACATGCATCCCATGAATTAAGAACACCTATTGCGCGAATACTTGCACAAATAGAAAATAGAGCTTCTGAAAAAGA
>NZ_CALMGQ010000012.1 GCF_937863595.1 uncultured Cytophaga sp. | reverse complement strand
TTAAAGTATAATATCCTTACGAATAAAATAATAAGAATTAATTTTAATGAAGAAAAAATTGTAAAAGTCAAGGATACAGAAGAAGTATTTAAAACATTGGATTTAAATCAACATAAAGAAAAGGTTGGGTTATTAATTAAAGATGTTTTAATAGCATCAAAGTACTTAAAAACTACCGATGCATTTACCTATCTAGAAAATGTCGATCGAAGCCGTTATAAGTATGAGCAAAGGAGACTTAAGTATGGTATCATTTATTTTTTTTATCGGGTAAACGATAACGATTATATGAATATTATTCGATATAATATTAGGAGTAATGAATGGTTAATAGGGGATTTTTACGAAGAAAAAATAAAGGATGATGGTCCTCCTCGTTGGTAAATGTTGATTGCAATAGCCCTGGATTCAGTCAATTAATGTACGTAAGTGTTGGTTATGATAATGTTGAGAATGTCGACATGACTTGAAATTATGGGCTTTTATTTTAAATTTATTTTTTACTTCACGCTGCCCACTCACATCATACGCAAACTCTAAATTTGATTTAGCACTCCCAACAATGCTGATTACGTTAGATATTCTTTTCCTGATAATATTTTTTTTGATTTTCTTTTGCTCCAATATTTAGTGAAGCGGTGACTAATATTCTGCAGTCCGCCGTGGCGGATTGAATGCATCCATATGATCACATAAAACGTAGTCAAAGACTACAAAAATAATAGATGCCTTCCGTTCATTATTAAATAGTCTAGAAATTTTAGGATGTTATTCTATAACAAAATTTGGTGTAATGGTGAGCCGTGACTGTCGATAGGAATAGCGAAATGGGTTTTTCTTTGACGAAGCGTGAAAGGGTATTGCATTTGGCAATATTTGACGGTATTCATGTAGCATTGTCAGCTTAGGACCTTGTGCCTTAGGCTTCGTGCATTTCGCCTTAATTCATAAAAAAAGCCTGTACGAAACAAACGTTCCTTACAGGCTTATCTACAATTTAATATTCAAATTATTCTTGCTTCAATAAATTGTCCATCCAATCTTCTGGTAATTGTTTTACAGATTCTTTTAGCATTTCTGCCCATTCTTTTGCAATCGGTTTTAATTCATCGTAGGTAAAACGTTGTTCATTCATTTCAAAACTATCTGTTTTATAAATGACAATATCTAGTGGGTATCCAACGTCTGAAGCTGAAACGCGTGTAGAGTCAAAGGATAAGAAACCTGTTTTAAGCGCAAATCGCAACGATGAATCAAAGGTAACTGCTCTGTTTAAAATAGGCTGACCAAAACCCGTATTGCCAATAATTGCAAAGGGAGTGGCTTCACCAATTTCTATCCAATTTCCTTCAGGGTATACAAGATATAATTTGTGGGTATCATCCTCTTGTAATTGCCCGCCAATAATGGTGTGTAGATTGAAATTTAAACCCGAAGAAGCAAGTGCAGCTTTATCTTCTTTAGCCACCCGTCTTAATAATTCACCAAAGGAATTAACGACCTTGTACATTTTGTTGAATTTAAAATCTCCTTCAAGGAGTTCTTCTTCAAAATAGGTGATGGCTTTATCTCTTACTGAACGTAAGCCAGAAGTCATTAAAAAAATACTGTTTTTACCTATTTGGTGCGTACTTATTTTTCTAGATGTAGTAGCATTCGTTCCAGCAGTGATTCTAGTATCTGCAAGTGCAATTAAACCGCCTTTTACTTTTATTCCTAAACAATAAGTCATTGTATGTTAATTAGAGTATTCATGTAAATATACAACTATAAAATTCTCCTAAAAGAATTCTTTTTGTATGGCATCATTTAACTTTGCTAGCTCTTTTAGCGTAATTGTTAATAGTTCATCTGTATCTATTTCTTTATTTTGGTAATCTAGATATTTTATTGCCGCAGATAATTTTGCCGTTTTATAAATCAATGATTCTCTATCGAGTTGATTTATTTCTGTCCCATTTTTTATTTTTTTAATTGTTTTTGTACACTTTTCTAAACTTGAAGCAATCGATCTTGGAAAATCTAAATTCGTAATTAGAAATTCACATGCGATATCTTCGTGTATGCCTTTTTTGAAAAGTTTTTTAGTCATGTCAAGCGCTTCCAACACATTCAAGGTTGTAACCCATTGGTGATTTTCAACGGTTGGGTTTTCATTTTCAATTTGTAAGGCTTTGATATCACTCAGCGTATTAATTAAAATACGTGTAATTTGATAGGCTCTTTCTACATAGATACCGAGTTTTATAAACGCCCAAGCATCATCGTGTAATAAGGTACTGTCTAATTTTGCTTGAAACAACGAAGCGTTTTCTTCTACTTGTTTGGTGAATTCATATAAACCTCTTTTTCTAAGATAATCACCAGAAAAATTATGTACAAAGTGATAATTTTTATTTACCACCTCCCATAATTCATTTGAAATAAGATTACGTATGCCTTTAGTGTTATCACGTACAGCTGTAACATAACTAATGATAGACGTTGGGGAGGTTTTATCCAAAGATACTTTCCATAAAATGTCAGGTTCGTATTTTATATCCTTAGAAACATTGCCCGTAACCATGAATTTAATAGAACGTAATACAAAATTTTGATAATCTATAATGGTTGTATCCATTGTAGAAAAATATTTTACATCTAAGAAACGTGTAATGTATTCGGTACGTTCTTGATATCTTCCGATCCAATATAATGAACTTGCTTGTCTTGATAGCATACTTGTAGCGTTAAATTATTTACCTATTACCCACGTATCTTTTGAACCACCGCCCTGTGAAGAGTTTACGATTAAGCTGCCCTTTTTAAGTGCAACCCTTGTCAATCCACCTTTTAACACATGCTCATACTTGTCGCCAATCAGTGCATACGTGCGTAAATCAACATGTCTGGGTTCAAATACTTTTTCACTTTCAATGTAGGTTGAATGCATGGATAGACTCAATATGGGTTGTGCAATCCATTGTCTTGGGTTGGCTTTAATTTTATCTTTTAATTCAGAAAGCTCTTCTTTAGAAAGTGTATTTCCAATAGATATACCATAGCCACCGCTCATGTCTACTGGTTTTACTACCAATTCGGCTAAATGTTCTAACACATATTTCATATCTTTTTCGTCGCTACAGATATAGGTATGTACGTTATTAAGTATAGGCTCTTCTCCCAAATAGTATTTAATAATTTGAGGGACATAATGATAAATAGCTTTGTCATCTGCAACGCCAGTGCCTGGAGCATTTACTAAGGTTACATTGCCCGACAGATACGCTCTCATGATTCCTTTTACGCCCAACATGGAATCTTTTTTAAACACATCTGGATCTAAATAATCGTCGTCTATTCTTCTATAAATTACATCTACTTGTTTCGCGCCGGTTGTTGTTTGCATGTATACCTTATCATTCTTTACAAATAAGTCACGACCTTCTACAAGTTCTATTCCCATTTGTTGTGCCAAAAACATGTGTTCAAAATAAGCAGAGTTATACATGCCTGGCGTTAACAACACGCACAGCGATTCAGCTTGTGATTTATGACTCACGCTTTGCATCATCATTAACAATTCTTCAGGGTAGTCACGTACAGGTTGTATGCTGTAATGGTGAAACAAATCACTCAATGCTCTTTTTAATGCTTCTCTATTGTTTAAAACATAACTCACACCAGAAGGCGAACGTAGATTATCTTCCAATACATAATTATTTCCGTCGTTGTGTTTGATTAAATCTGTACCGTTGATGTGGCAATAGATATCTCCTTTAGGCCTAAATCCAATCATCTGTTTGCAATAGTGCGGCGAACTTAAAATCATTTCTTCAGGAATGATTTTATCTTTTAATATTTTTCGATCGTTGTATACATCTTTCAAAAACATATTTAATGCTCTTGAACGTTGAATAACGCCTTTCTCTATTGTATCCCATTCTTCAGAAGTAATGAGCCTTGGAAAAGGATCGAATGGGAATATATGTTCTTGTGAAATATTCTCAGAATATACTTGATATGTAATTCCTTGATTGAAAAATGAAAGCTTAATAAGATTATGCAACTTGTCAAATTGCTCTACATTCATGGTCTCAAAAACTTTGGCTACCGTTTCGTAGGGAATTTTAACATTATTGGTTGCCGCGTCAAATACCTCATCGAGGCATTTATTGGGCACAGTGTATTTGTCGAATATCCCCATGGTAGAAATAAAATTTATTTATTGCCTATATATATTATGCAATGTAAGAATAGAATATATTTGTCAAAAGCATTTTGCATTTATTAAAAGCGATACTGCGATATTCTATTTATAATTCAGTCTAATCTAAGTTAAATGATATGTCGATACACGTAGCTTTAAAACACAGCATGGGATATACGTATGATAGATTCATTAATATGTCTCCTCAAGTCATTCGATTAAGACCGGCGCCGCACGCTCGCACGCCTATTTTAGCGTATTCCATAAAGATAACACCCGAAAATCATTTTATTAATTGGCAACAAGATCCTTTTGGTAACTATCTGACACGTGTTATATTTCCAGATAAGGTAAAGGAATTTAGAGTTGATGTAGAGGTTATTACAGAGATGAAAGTCATAAATCCCTTTGATTTTTTCATGGAAGAGTATGCACAAATTTCTCCATTCAACTATCCCTCAGAATTGATTAAGGAGTTGGCTCCTTACTTGGAGGTGACAGAGAGTGGCCCAGCGTTGTTGCAGTGGGTAGATGCACTCAAACACTATTACGGATTAAATACGGTTGATTTTTTAGTAGCGGTCAATCAAAAATTATATAGAGATCTTAAGTACGCTATTCGGTTAGAGCCAGGCGTGCAGACTCCAGATGAAACACTAACCAAAGCACTAGGATCATGCAGAGATTCGGCCTGGGTATTGGTGCAAGCCTTACGACATATAGGTTTAGCTACTAGGTTTGTATCGGGTTATCTGGTTCAATTGAAAGCCGACAAAAAATCGGTTTTCGGTCCATCGGGTACGGAAGAAGATTTTACAGATTTACATGCTTGGTGCGAAGTCTATATACCCGGTGCAGGTTGGATTGGCTTAGATGCTACTTCTGGCTTATTTGCTGGCGAAGGACATATTCCATTGTGTTGTACACCAGAACCTTCAAGTGCATCGCCGATTACGGGGTTTACTGATCCTGCCGAAGTTGTGTTTTCATTTTCAAATAAGGTATTTCGAATTCATGAAGATCCACGCGTTACAAAACCCTATTCCGATGATCAATGGAATAGCATCAACGCACTCGGACAACAAATTGATGCGGAGTTCGAAGCCCAAGATGTACGACTGACGATGGGCGCAGAGCCAACCTTTGTATCGGTTTCGGATATGGAAAGCGACCAATGGAATACCGATGCAGATGGCGCAGATAAAAGAGATAAAGCATTTGAATTGGCTGTTACATTTAACAATAACTTTGCAAAAGGCAAAGGTTTAATTCATGTTGGGCAAGGCAAGTGGTATCCCGGTGAAGCCATACCGAGATGGCAATACGGAATTTATTGGAGGAAAGATGATCTTCCTTTTACAAGTAATCCATTGGTATATGGCAATCCAAACCAAAATTACAACTATACCTTTCAACAAGCGGAAGGTTTATTAAAAGAAATTACTTCGAAGTTAAAGCTTCCTATATTCAACGTTCAGGCGGCTTACGAAGATGCCTATTATTATTTATGGCAAGAAGATAAATTGCCTGTAAATATTAATCCATTACGTGTGAATCTGAACGATAGCCTTGAGCGTAAAACACTATCTCAGGTTATGAAGAATGGTCTGAATAATCCTGTTGGGTTTGTATTGCCATTGGAATGGAATTTTGAAAAAAATGTTTGGTTGAGTTGTGCCTGGGAATTTAGACAACGACACTTATTTCTGATTCCCGGTAATTCACCAATGGGTTTGCGATTGCCTTTAGAATCCTTGCCACACATGGTTGCGGCACAACGCGCAAAAGAAGTAGATAGAAGTCCGTTTGAATCATTGGGTAATCTGCCAGACTATCACAGTCAAAATGCACAACAGCAGCAAAGTGATAGTTTTAATATGAGTACGGTTCCGAATGAATGGTTGTATCCGAAAGAAACCAAGGCTGAAGAAGAAGAGAAAGACGAAGGCTTTTTTGTAGTGAAGAAAAAGAAAGATACTTCAGAAGAATTTGAACCTGAATTTAGAGCGCTTACGATTAAAACGGCCCTTAGTGTTGAGGCAAGAGAAGGAAAGTTATTTGTGTTCTTCCCACCGTTTAAACATGTGGAACACTATTTAGAATTGTTGGCGATTGTAGAAGATGCTGCCAATCGATTGTCCTTACAAATAATTATTGAAGGCTATGAACCGCCTAGAGACAATCGCATAGAGAAACTTGTTGTTACGCCCGATCCAGGAGTGATCGAAATTAATATTCATCCGGCTAAAAGCTGGAATGAAATTAAAAATATTTACAGTGTCTTATTTGATGGTGCTGGCAAAGCGGGTTTGGGTACGGAGAAGTTTATGCTTGACGGCAGACATATAGGCTCTGGCGGCGGTCATCACATTACCTTGGGTGGTGTAACGCCAGAAGACAGTCCGCTGTTGCGCAGACCCGATATCTTAAAAAGCTTTATACTCTTTTGGCAGAATCATCCCGGTTTATCGTATTTATTCTCTACTGCTTTTATTGGGCCCACCAGTCAAGCACCGAGAGTAGACGAAGGTAAGCCAGGGCAGTTGTATGAATTAGAGATTGCCTTGTCGCACATTCACAAAGATGAAGAAGTTCCGTTTTGGTTAACAGATCGATTGCTTCGGAATTTGTTGACAGACATGACGGGCAATACACACCGCTCGGAGTTTTGTATTGATAAATTATATTCTCCCGATAGTTCAACCGGCAGATTGGGTATTCTAGAGTTGAGAGCATTTGAAATGCCACCTGACGAACGCATGTGCTTGGCGCAGATGATGCTCATTCGTACCTTGTTTGCTTGGTTTTGGAAAAAACCATACGAGCACAAACTTATTCGTTGGGGTACAGAATTACACGATAAATTTATGCTACATCATTTCATTAAAGAAGATTTAATGGATGTATGTGATCAATTAGCAAGTGATGGCTATGCCTTTGATATAAGTTGGTTGGAGCCTTTCTTTGAGTTTAGATTTCCATTGATTGGTAACATACAACAAGGAGGTATTTCACTGTCATTACGAAATGGCATTGAACCGTGGCAAGTGCTAGGGGAGGAAATGTCTAGTTCTGGAACGGCTCGTTATGTTGATTCTTCCGTAGAGCGTGTAGAAGTAAAAGTATCAGGCATCAACGAAGAACGTTATGCAATTCTTTGTAATGAAATGCGTGTGCCTTTAAGAGCTACTGGTACGAACGGAGAATTTGTTGCGGGTATTCGATACAAAGCATGGGCACCGCCATCTGCCATGCATCCGACCTTGCCGGTAGATGTTCCCTTGGTATTTGATATATATGACTTGTAGAATAAAAAATCAATTGGTGGTTGTACC
>NZ_CALMGQ010000011.1 GCF_937863595.1 uncultured Cytophaga sp. | reverse complement strand
ATGTTAATGTCTTGTTGTATGCTTATTATACCACCACGCTTGCACCTAACGTTTAGTATTGTTTGTTGATGCAGGTGTTAATGCTTGTATCTTTCCACAAACACAAACGAAAGCATGCCTTAATATACAAATTATTCATGCGGGTTTGATGCACTGAAATATCCTTGAATGCGAACCTGCATTAACAACAATATATTGTTGGTGGCAGTCATATTTCAATCGATCAGAATAGCTTTTTGTTTATCTCCTTCACTATTAAAGTAAAATTCTATTCTTTGTTTTAGAGATTCTCTGTATCCTGTAGTTTTAAATTTAATTAAATCCCTTTTTGTTCTATTATTCTCCCTCGGTAAAAATTCAAATCCTTTGATTTTATAATTATTTATTTTGCCGTATAAACTATCGGCTACAATAAAATTATTTACGAATATATTAGATGACAAAGTATCTTTAGTCGATTTATCTAAAAATGCATAAGTAGCTGAATAATTTTGTGCCATTATTGTCTTATAAGTTGAATCGATTGTTTCAAAACATTGAAAAGCATTTTTTACAAGTTCAACCGGAAATTTAAAACTAAATGTTCTATTATTTCCAGAAAAATTCTGATTAATAATAACTTCAATAGTTAAATCTTCTTTGATTTCACTATTTTCCAAATTTTCATATACAATTAATGCAATAGACGTTCCTGCATTTTGAATATCATAAGTAGAATCTTCATTAATATATTTACTTTCAGCTAAACTAACTTCAATATATGGATGTGTTCCCCCAACATCTCCTGTAGAAAAACCCTCTGTTATTTCAACATTAGTTGAAGAATAAACGTCTGAAATTGTATTAATTATTGTTTTATTCTTTTCACTAATACTCGTGCAAGAGGAAAGAATTATTAAAAATATCACGTAATATTTAGTTCTCATGTGTTCTAATTCTTGATTGCCACCAACTAGTTCATACAAGCACCCAGTTGCTTGTATATTTGACTTGTCTTGATTGAATTAATTGTTTTATTTCTATTAATTAGCCCAATACCAGTACTTTCCATAGCAAAAGATACAACCAATTTCCCAATAGCACAAATTATCAAAGATCCTTTAAAAATATATCTCATATTTTTTATCTTATTCTCCGCACGACATCTTTTTATCCGATTTTGATGAAGTTATCCTCCAACTTTACATTAAAGTTTATCTCCGCTTTTAACGCCTTAAAAACTTTCAGTATCGTATCTATTGTAGCACTATTAGCGCTACTTTCAAGTTTAGATATCTGGGCTTTCTGAACACCTATAAGTCTCCCAAGTTCTTCTTGTGTCAGATGACGTTCTTGTCGCGCAGTCTTAATCATTTTCCCCAAAACATCCATCCGCAATTCATATTCATATGTATCACGATTAGACGTGCCAACCTCGCCAATATACGTATCTTTCATCTGGGCAAGTGATCGCATTTTGATTTCTTTAGATGCCATATGATTAGGTCTTTCGTTTATTACTATAATAGTTATTTTTTAATCGTACTGCTCTGTCAATTTCATTTGAAGGAACTTTATCAACCTTTTTTATGAAGCCGTGAGTAGCAATAATCAACGTTTTCTTATTGTCGGACTTATCCCAAAATGCTAGAAGTCTAATTTGAAGACCTGCAAATTTTGTCCGAAACTCCCATATATCGCCTTGAAGCTTCTTTAATAATTTGGGATCAGTTGTCTGCTCAGCCAAATCAATATTGTATAGAATCTTCCTAATTGTTTTTACGTCAAGTCTTGAAATAAACGCATCAACTTCTTCTAAGAATTGAGTTTCAAAGTATCTCATGACTACTATTCAGAGTAAACGTTTTAAAAATACATAAAGTTTCTATATTTAGAAACAAAATGAGGTATATTTGCCTATAATTGTTTCTCTTCATTCCCAAGCTGTCGCAAAACGTTAAAATGTAACGCTTTGTAAAATAGAATAATCCTTTTTTGATTTTCGCATTTCATATGTATTCAACAATTTCCTACATCGTTTCTCTAAGTATATTTTAGAACCAAATCATCTAAAAACTACCTTGTAGTTTAAATTAAAACACAGACCTATTTTCAAATACATAAATCATCCAAGGGACTTCTAACCTGACCAATATGCTTTGTACTTACATAGGCATAAATCTCCGTTGTGGTAGAACTCGAATGCCCTAACAATTGCTGGATAATACGCATATCTGTACCTGCTTCTAATAAATGTGTCGCAAACGAATGTCTAAATTGATGTAAATGGGGCAAGTTGCGCATACCCGCTTTGATTGATGCTTTTTTCAATATTTGTCGCATCGAAGACTGGGAATATTTGTCGCCATACTGTCCTTCAAATAAATACTTCTTTGGTTTATATTCCGCAAAATAGGTACGCAACAGCTCAAGTAATTTCTCAGATAGCATAACCGTTCTGTCCTTAAAATTCTTCGCGTTTCGAAACGTAATAATTTTTCGTTTCGAATCAATATCCTTTAATTCCAAATCAATCACCTCTCCTGCACGAGAGCCTGTGCCGTACATAAACATTAAAATGGCTCTGTGTTTTAAATTATCGCATTGTTTTATAATTGCTTGGATATCTTCTTTCGCCATAACACTCGGCAATACCAATCCTTTTTTCGGTCGCTTAATCTCTGATTTATAAGCAGGCAATTGCTTCACAGATCGATAATAATACAATACCGCATTTATAAACACATGTATAGAGCTGGTGCTAAAACCATTTGCAGTAGCAATTTGCAGCACCAAATCATTTACCTCAGTGGGCGGAATGAGGTCCAAATCTTTTCCCTTTACCTGCAACACATAGAGGTACAGAATGAATGCCGAATGATAATGTTGTATCGTTTGTTTGCTGCAATTATTGGCTTTTAATAATTTTAAATACGCATCCGGAACACGAATATCAGAAGCATAATTTTGCGTCCAAAAAACCGTTTCCAACAACAAGCTTTTTAAAAGTACATGTTGATGCATGGCAATAAATATTTTCCCTTTTACCGCCCGCATTAAGTCGTTGAGCAATAATTCGCTGCGGTCAAAATAAAAAGCACCCAGGCGTTTATCGTAGGTAATAAATGGCAAAGGCAATAAGTGCTTCTTTGTTTCGATTATGGCGTCTGTACTTAATAAAAATTTGGGCAAACCATCTATTTCTGCCAATTTCAGTTGCAGGCGCAAAGGCGCATTCAATTTTGGTATAACCAATCGATCCAACTGCGCACTGGGCGTAGCAACGCCCTTTTGGATGGATTCTTTTTGAAGTTGATGCCTGTTGAAAAGGATCCTCCCTTTTGCAGCCATTTCAAGCATTTCAACATAGCCATCATCGGCCAACATAATCAACTGACCATTGCTTGGGCGCGTGCGGATGTATTGAAATTTTCGCAACCAAGCATAAAGCGGTGGATTTTTATAAAAGGAAAGCAGGTAATGCGACTGTCCTTCGTGCATTAAGAGTTTTAAGTAAATAGTGTTGGCTGTTTTCATGCTCAAAACTAGGCCAAGTAAAATACTTTAGCCGATTGATATCCGGGTATATCCGTATATAACCGATTATAATCGGATAGTAAGCGGATATATCCGTATATTGAAACACATATAGAATTACATATCGAATTACATTTTTAAACGCATTTTTATTCGCAGCTATGGATAAGAAAACCTGTTTACATTGTGGAACGTCCATTGTTGGGCGGTCCGACAAACGCTTTTGCAGCGACCAATGCAGAGCAACATTCAACAACAATACCCGCACGAAGGACGAATTTCTCATTAAAAACGTCAATAAAGTACTGCGTAAAAACTGGCGCATTTTAAAAACCTTAAATCCAAAGGGAATGTCAATTCTGCGAAAAGAAGTGCTCACAGAGATGGGATATAATTTCACCTATTTCACCTCCGTCTACAACACAAACGAAGGGAATCAATATGCCTTTTGCTACGACAGAGGAATTCTACTCTTAGAAGATTCAAAAGTGCGGATTGTAGAGTATCAAGCCTATATGAAAAAGTAAAAAAATAGCAATTGTTAACGTATACAACATTGCATCAATACAATCAAAAATTAAATGATATAGGCTCTAACCACTTTCCTTATCTCAACTTAACCTACGATAGCAATAGCACTCCAACACATACTGTAGTGGTAACATCAACATTCGTTTTAATCCTACTTTGTCAAGTTATTAAAGGATTGAATAGTATGCAATTTAAAGCGTCTGATTCTATAATAAGTT
>NZ_CALMGQ010000010.1 GCF_937863595.1 uncultured Cytophaga sp. | reverse complement strand
TCAAGTATATATTTCATGATTAAAAATTTAAACAGAATAAATTCGTATCAATAATTGAATTTGTAACTCTTAATATATGGGTATAATAAAATTCAAATAAAGATTAAAAAGCTAAATGCATATATCTAAAATATTTATTGAAATTTCATTTTATTACGTATAAATAAATTCCTAATAGAATGCAATTGTATTTCAAAGTTGTCATGAAAATTTCATTTACAAGAAATAATTTTTTTATAGATTATTCACTCTAAAAAATAAAATTAAAAAAAAACGGATAGCTATACCATCCGTTTTATTACTTAATACTTATTTATTAATACATACTCAATACTTATTCATTGTCCTTACGCAACCTCAATATCATATTACGTTGAATGGTGTAGCCATCTATAGGATTTAATGCCATTAACTGCTCCACTGTAACTCCTTTGTCGTAAGCAATTGTCTCAACAGTATCTCCATCCTTTACTAAATATTCATTCTCAGAAGGTTGATAAATCCCAATCTTAACTTTTATTAATTGATTTACATAAATAGTATCGTAGGTAAATTTATTTAATTCTTTAATTTCAATTACCGTCATGTGATATAATTTACTAATAGAGAATAAGGTATTTTTAGAACGCACTTTATATAAATCTTCGCCTTCTTTTAACGTTACCTTTTGAACTTTTTTCAATTCAAGGTTTTTCTTAATTTCAACATTTTTTTCAGCAATAATTTCATTTTTTTCAGCAATGTCTATATTGCTTTTGGATAATGCTTCATCCATTGCTGCATTCTTAATTGCTAATTCATTATAATATTTCTTGTTCTTTTTCTCAGGTGCAGCAGACATGGACTCTGTCATGGACACTTGAGCAATGATATCGTTATCACCCACATTTCTTTTAACACGTAATGGTGTGTATGGAATTATATTATCAGAAGTAAGCGCATTGATTTCTCTAATTTCCTCAACAGTCATATTGAATTTTTTCGCAATCGTGTATATGGTTGATTGAGGTTCTACAACATACGTCATGTTTTTAGTTTCATATCCTTCACCTCCCAAAATGTAAAATTCAACACGCCTGTTTAACTGCCTACCGATTTCGTTATCGTTTGATGTAAGTGGACGTTCTTTACCCAAAGGGTTCATAACAATACGGGAACGATCAACACCTTTTGTAACTAAATGGTCAATGGCTGCTTGCCCTCTTTTTTCGGACAGTATTCTATTATACGTATCTGTACCTAAACCATCCGTATTTGCATTTAATTCTACTTGAATTTGAGGATTTTTACTTGAATAGGTTGCCAATTCATCTAAGGTTTTGACAGCTTCGGGTCTTAACTCTGCTTGGTTAAAATCGAAATAAATATTTTCGAATAATTTACGATTAGATGCAACCGTAGACGATTGAATCATAACGGTATCTACGCTATATGCAATTTGTTGAGTAACTTTAGAGTTCTTTTCAATCAATACTATACGATAACTTTTATCAGGAGGTAAATTATCAAACCTAAAAACGCCTTCGCTATTCGTTTTAGTTACTTTAAGCTGTACATTATTAGAGTCCGTTAAGGCAACTTCTACATCAGGTGCTTTTTGTCCATCACTTTTAACAATCTTACCTACAACCGCTATGCTTTTTACATTCGCAGGAATTGAATCAACATCAATTTCTGAAATCAATGCTTCAGGTTTTGGAAGAATGGTGAATTTATAAATATCGTCATTACCTACTCCACCTTGTCTGTTTGAAGAAAGGTATCCAAATTTATTTCCTAAGACAAAATAGAAATCATCTCGATGCGAATTAAAAGGCAAACCTATGTTTTTAGAACTTTCAAAATTATCTTCTTCTTTTGAAACAAAAATATCCAATCCTCCAAAGCCTTCATGTCCGTTTGAAGCAAAATATAATAACCGATCTTCTCCATAATATCTTGGTGACATATCTGAAAATATGGTATTTACTCCTTGCCCTAAATTAGAAGCAGTCCCCCAATTGTCATTTTGTGTACAGGTTGAGAACCAAATATCTTGCATACCGATTCCCCCAGGTCTTTTTGAAGTAAAAAATAAGATTTTACCGTCTGGTGACACAGAAGGTTGACTATTCCACTGACCTTTCATGTTGATATTTTCATTCAACTTAACTGGAGCTGTCCACAAACCAGCATCGTCCTTTGTCATAACATAAATAACACAGTTGTAATCTTCGTATTTACCTACAACAACTTTTTCATCACAACGTGTAAAGTAGAATTTTTTACCATCTTTTGTAAATGAACCTGGACTTTCATTATAA
Organism: uncultured Cytophaga sp.; assembly: GCF_937863595.1. Classification (GTDB taxonomy): domain Bacteria; phylum Bacteroidota; class Bacteroidia; order Cytophagales; family Cytophagaceae; genus Cytophaga. Next base: position 27,769 of record NZ_CALMGQ010000010.1, on the reverse strand, counting down.
ATTGAATTAGCAACGATAAAATTATCTTCGGGTTCATACGGAATCCATGCCGAGATGCCATCGTAAGCAAAACGATAATTATCACTCAAATTACCACCCAACATATTGTTGCTAATATTACCCGTGGCACCTTCTCTAGAAGAAGTAAAGACTATGATTGAATCTGTTTCGCCAACAATTACAGGAGAATATTCAGAATAAATTGTGTTAATTGGAGCAGGCATGCATTCAAATGAATAATCACGCTGGGGCTTACTCATTTCTTCACGAGCCAAATCCAAACCAATAATCGCACTACGTGCTCGGTCTTTATATTCTTCCGCTGCTAAGGTTGTTTCATGATATTCAGATACGAAAAGTCTAAAGTGTTTCTGTGCATCTTCATAATCACCATTATCCCGCAGCATAATTGCATACCAAAAACGGGCTAAGGGAAATTCAAGTAAGTCTTTAGTAATTATAACTTTATAATATTTTTGTGCAGAAGGATAATCAAAATATTCACGATAGGATTCTGCCAACCTAAATACACAATAATAATTTGTAGGATCAACATCTACTACCAATTTGTACTCTTGAGCAGCTAAATAATATTCGTATCTAGCGAAGTGATCATCAGCTTTGATTTGTGATGCATTCGCTTTACCAGAACCTTTTTTCTTCTTTTGGGCATGCAAAGGTAGTGCAGTAAAAGCTACAAGTACCAAAATCGCTATGAGTGAATATATTTTTTTCATGTTCTTAATTCTTAAACGAACAAACCACAGAATCGTTACTTTTAAATTCTAGGTGTTTGATAAACTTTATGTACTTTCTCGATTTTAGGCGAAGTTATTTTCAATGAAATTTCGTATGCACCTGCTCCTTTAGAAGTTGCATTTTTTCGTAAGGTAGAACTATTCATGTCATAGCTTATACCAATTGAATAAAACTTACCTCCAAAACCAATAGATCCAATAAAAGAATCCTTTAAACGATACCAAGCACCAGCATACAGTTTTGATGGTAACAAGCTATTCCCGTCTGCATCTCCAAAAGAATAGGTGCCATATAGTCCCACATTAATTTGGGAAGAAGCATTTTGCAGCGCAACTAATAAATTCGGTGAAATATTTATACTAGAACTTAAGGAATACTCTCCGCCTAAAATAAATTTATTCAATACAGGTAAATTACTTTTTTGATTCGCTATTACAGATTCGTTGGGTCTATTAAAATGATATGCAGAATATCCAACATAAAAACTTTTACCAAGCTCACGAATATCTCGCCTTGGGTTATTATAATAAACAGCCCCAAAATTGATATCTAAATACATTTTAGAAGATACGAAATTATATTCGCCAGAAGAAATGTTAGAATCAAAGCCATTGGTAACATCAAACTGAGAACCCCATTGACCTTTTGAAAAGTCTATTGTCTTTTGCATGACTCCAACCTGAACGCCTGCCAAGAGATGGTTCTTCTCATTAAAGGGGATGATATACGAAGCGGTAAAGTTTGCACCTGTATTTGTTAATCCTATCTCACCTGCCTTATTTTGAAATACCGAAACCCCTAAGCCACCAAGATTAATACTCTTGTCTGATGATCTATAGATTGGGACAATTAAGGAAGCTTGATTTGTTGTATAAGGTGAAATAATACTTTTCCATTGAACTCTAGAATTCATGCTAAGACTAACCGTAGGCTCTGCAGCAGCCAATGCAGGATTTAAATACAAGCTTGAAGCATAGTATTGAGAAAAAACAGCATCTTGCCCCAACGTTGTTAAAAACAACGAAAAGAAAGTAATATATACACTACATGCTATTTTTTTTACCATACTATTTATTAACCAACTCTAAAAGCACTACATACTTTTTTTTATTAACACTTTTAGCGGTATACGTAATCCTTTGTTTGGGTTTACATAAAAACGAACGAACTCAAATCAAAAACTTAAATTGGAATTTGAAATTCATACATAAATACAAAAAAATATCCAAAATTCAATTAAAATACTAGTTTTGTATAAAAAAAATCCATAGTTTAAAAAAACAGTATTTTGAATATAAAATACAAGCTGAACTTAAAACAAATTTTTCCGTATCTTGATAAACATTGGTTGCATTTAAATGAAATCCCTGAAGTACATAACGCAAGCATTTTTAGCTGTATTATTCCTAGTAATAATACCATTTATAACCTATTCTGCTACCCCAATAGTTGTTGCAATAAAAGTGAACGGTGTTGCCGTTGTTCCTGGCCCAACAAAAACAATTGAAGTTTGTATCGGAAGTCAATACAATTTAGAGTCTTCTAATGCCTCCCTCACTCCACCTTCTGGCTTACAAATACCCACAGAATGGACAAATTTAGATTCGCTTAGATCCTCCACAGGACAACAAATAAATACCCTTGATGCAGGCAGATGGGTTGCCACAATTAAATATTATAATACATCTACTGCAACTTGGACAATCGCAAAGGATACCGTTCATTTAGTTTATGGATCGGTTGGAACATTTCAAATAATTACAAATAAAGGTGCTACAATCCCTTCTACAAACATTAATATTTGTGGCATCAACGACAGCACTTTTTTTGCAAGTCCAGGGTTTACGAACTATAAATGGTATAAAAATAGTACAACGAACTTAGTTAGTTCAACAAATTCTCTAAAAATTACAAATACATTACTAAATGCTACAGATGGTACCAGTTCTTTTTTCGTAACAGCTACGAATTCTTCAGGTTGTGAAGTTTCTGCACAAAAGAATTTCCGAAGAGATAATTCATTTATTGTGAATCTTGGACCAGATCAAAATAAGTGTTCTGGAAATAATGTTACACTGTCTTCTCCACTTTCGCCGACAGGTATTTTGTTTGGATACAAATGGAGCACGGGGGGGGGCGGAACATCTATCGTAGTTAATACAACTGGAAACTATTGGTTAACAGTAACAAACGGTGGAACAAAATGTAGTTTATCTGATTCAGTAATGATTACATTTAGCACAGCCCCAACAATTAAAACAACAAAAGATACTACTATTTGTAATGGCACATCCGTTCAATTAAATGCAACGGTAACGAATGGAGGAGGAACCTATACCTACTCATGGACTCCAACAACAGGTCTTTCAAACCCTTCCATAAAAAACCCAATTGCCACGCCACCTGCAGTGGGTTTAACGACTTACTCTGTAAATATTACTGATGCACTCGGCTGCGGAGGTGCAAGTACTAGTTCTACAGAAGTAACTCAATTACCCGCCTATAGTAATTTATACTATTCATTAAACCCAGGTAACGATACGTCTATTTGTTTTAAATCTACAGCAACCTTAAGCCCTAGCATTTTAACGCCAGCTTACTCTGCTTCTTATACATGGAAGTGGTCTCCAACAAATGGACTAAGTGATGCAACTGTTAAAAGACCAACAATAACGTTAAATACTGCCGGCACATATAAGTACATAGTTACAGCTACAGACGATAGAGGTTGTAAAGTAATAGATTCGCTAAACATTACAAATTTATTTGAACTAACTACTTCTACTAATTTTAAAGATACGCTCAGCTGCGTAGGACTACCAATTGTTTTAAAAGCATCAGCAACGGGAGGATCTTCATCTGGATACACTTATAATTTTACACCTTCGCAAGGAAGTATCATTGGCAATGAATTAAGTATTGCATTAAAAGATAGTACCTACAAAATAATGGTGTCAACAACTGATAGTGATGGATGCGAAAGTCCGAAGGTAGACGTTAATCTTGTTGGATATAAACCTTATATTCAAATTGCCTCAGGACCAGACACGCTTGGTTATGGAGGTAATCCTCTGATTTTGATGGCTAATATTAAAAACAAACCAAATGTTACCGTAGTTTGGTATGATTTACCCACTACAAATATTATTGAATATGGACTTATTTATACGTCAACCGTTACCGAATCGATTTATGCGATAGCAACTGACAATTTTTATAATTGCAGCAACAGTGACACCGTGAACATTGAACAGAGAATTGAGGATTTACATGCATTATTTATACCTAATGTATTTTCACCAAAAGCTACAAATACAGAAAATCAAAAACTAAAAGTATTCGGTACGCTTATTAAAGAGGATGATTTTCAATTTAGAATTTACAACCAATGGGGGCAATTAGTATATCAAACAAAATCATTTATTGAAGCGAATTCTACTGGCTGGACAGGTGATATTAAAGGGAATAATGGACAGCAATCTAGCAACGTATACACCTACACTGTTGAAGGTAAATTTTTTGATAATGTACCCTTTAATAAAACTGGTACAGCAACAATGCTTCAATAATCTCGTTACTTTATACAAAGAAGTTTATTATAACTGAAATACTTTGTATTTTTAGCAATGAATAACAGATTGCTACTTGGAATACTTCTTCTATTTCTTTCAAATACTACATTCGCTCAAATAGATAAAGAATTTTGGTTTGCGGCACCGTATGCCAATCCAAGCAACGGAAGAACTCCTGTTTATATTCGGTTCCAATCTTTTGACAAACCAAGTACTATTAAAATTGAAGTACCTGCAAACCCAGCCATCAATGCCATTACAATACAATTAAAGGCAAATAGTTCGTATTCATTAGATATAACCAGATGGCTATATCTAATTGAAAATGATCAAGCAGATATTATTTCTCCCAAAGGTTTACATATAATTTCTACAACTGAAATATATGTGTATTATGAAATATTTGGTTCCAACTCTTATGGAAAAGGTACCAATAGTGATTTGTTTACGCTAAAAGGACGTAATGCACTTGGCACAGAATTTTACACCCCATTTCAAACACGCTTTGATAATTATCTAAATATAAATGCGTACGCCTCTTTTGATATTGTAGCAACAGAAAATAATACGCATGTTACCATTACTCCTACTCAAGCCATCGTTTCATATGCTCCAAATATTCCATTCACCATTATCTTAAACAAGGGTGAGACCTGGAGTGGCAGAGCCTTTTTTACTGAAGCTATAAATAGACCTACAGGTTCGCACATACAATCTACCAAACCAATTGCAGTAACTGTAAAAGATGATTCCATGTTTAAAGGGAACAATTGGGATATAGGTGGAGATCAATTGATCCCGCTTAGCCAGTTGGGCACAGATTATATTGTTATCAAACATATAGCAAATATTGGTACCGATAATGATTATGCGTATGTGTTAGCAACAAAAGATAATACATCTATTTATACCAAAGGAGATGCCACTCCAATTGCTGTCCTAAACAAAGGAATGCAATTAGAAATACCTATCTCACAATCGGTTTTAATACATGCATCAGAACCAATTTATGTGCTCCATCTTACAGGTTTAGGGAATGAATTAGCAGAAGCAATTTTACCTCAAATTAATTGCACGGGTTCAAAAGCAGTTGGTTTTATTCGTTCAAACGATGAAACACTTGTTTTAAACATACTAACAAAAACAGGCTCTCAAAATAGTTTCTCATTAAATGGAAATACAACCCTTATCAAAGCGACGGACTTTGCTCCTGTCATTGGCGCTAGTAATTGGCTGTATGCAAGTATTGAATTTACAACTTCTCAAATACCCGCTTTAAAAGCAAACCTATTAACAAATTCAATTGGTTATTTTCATTTGGGACTTATGAATGGATCTTCAGATGAAACGGGCTTTCGATATGGTTATTTCTCAGATTTCGGATTTACGAGCTTGGGGTCTGATACAACAATTTGTGCCAACACTACTATTGAACTTTCGGCTGGAATTCAAAAAGACAGTTATCAATGGTTGCCAAATGGAGAAACTACATCACGAATTTTTACGCAAGATTCAGGTACTTATTATGTACGTGTTATCAAGGAAGGATGCACATTTGAAGATAGCATTCACATATCCTTTTTCCCACAATCAGGGCCCATTATTAAAAATAAAGATGATAGCATTTGTGCAAATGAAACAATTGTTATTCGCACCAATTCTGGCTTTAATAAATTTGTATGGTCTACATTTGCCCAAACAGACAGTATCGTTGTATCTAAATCGAATACTTACAAAGTCAGCGCAAAAGATACCCATGGTTGTGTAAGTAAAGATTCCGTCATTATTACTAGCCTTCCCTTGCCAAATGGCATCATACAATATACTCCAACTGATAATCAAGTAGCTTGTGCAAGTCCGTTGGTTGATTTAACTGCACCGCCAAACTATAGCGCGTACTCGTGGTATGATGGCAGTAGCAGTCCATATTTACATACTCAAAAAACAGATAATGGTATTTATTGGGTAACATTAACAGATAGCTTTGGTTGTAGAAATAAAATTTTCACTGAGATAGATTGCTCCATTTACATAGAAGTATATAATCTAATCACACCAAATGGAGATGGTAAAAATGATTACTTTGAGATAAAAGACCTACAAGACAATACGTATGAATTAAAAATATATAATTCATGGGGTGCATTGGTATATGCAAAAAATCCATACAACAACAATATTGATTCCGGTGAATTGGCTGATGGTTTGTATTACTATAGCCTAACACATTATAAAAACAAAAGAAATTTAAAAGGCTGGCTACATGTCATTCGTTAAAAAAATCAATATCGTGTGCAGGCAGTTGGTCGAAATGCCTCATTGAAAATAGAACTCGTGCCAAAATTTAAAAGTTTAATTGCATGGCATTCATTAAAAATAAAATAATATTACTTATAACTTCATTCGTAATAAGTATACAATTACAAGCAATTCCTACACATCCAGACACGGTAAAGGTTGGAAGTTATATTTTAAGTTTGCATGATATAAATTTTCATGACAAAGAATATACCATGCGTTTTTGGTTATGGTTTTTATATAACAATAAAGATTTTGATTTTACCAATCAAGTTGAACTTCCAAATGCAAAAAGTTTAGAGAAGCCCGAAGTGCAGGTAGATACTATAAATGGCAAGACATGGGTATTGATGAAAATGAAATCTGTGATGAAGCAATCATGGAATGTAAACGATTATCCTTTTGATGAGCAACATATAAATGTTTCCGTAGAGAATACCTTGTACGACAAAAACTGGCTGGTTTTTGAAGTAGACTCTTTAGGTAGTAATTTTGCACCAACTATGAATGTTGATGGATGGAAAATAAAAGATTTTAAGGTAATGCGAGGCGTGAATGAATATCAAACTGCTTTTGGTGACCCAAGAGTTCATAATAATAAAGCAGATTATGACACATTCAATATTAAAATGACCCTTGAAAGAAATGCAATGGGTTTATTTATGAAAATTTTCTTGGGTATGTACATTGCTTTTTTCATTGGAAGCATTAGTTTTTTTATAGACTTAAAAGAAACAGAATCTAGATTTGCACTCCCTGTAGGTGGTTTATTTGCTGCTGTTGGTAATAAATATATAATTGATTCCTTATTGCCAGAAACATCAGAATATACATTGGTTGATACCTTACACTCCATCACGTTCTTATTTATATTCTTTACAATCTTCTTAAATGCATACTGTATAAAATTATACGAACACAACAAACTTTCGAAAGCATTTGCCTCAAATTATTATGGATCAAGAATTATGATTGGGAGTTATTTAATTTTAAACATATTCTTTGTATCTATGGCGGCATTCTTTTAATCTAATTTTACAAATAAAGTAATTAATAAAACATGTCCATTTCAATCGATACAATACGCATAGGAAAAAAATATTACATCGTCAACTATGGTGAACGACACGAATTTATAGTACTTGAGCGTATAAGCGATTCTGATTTTCTATTGAAAGATTTATCTACATTAGAAAAATATAATTTAGCAGATTTTCTAATGTATGGAAAAGGAAAAGATTATGAATTGTTTGAACTATGATGTTTCAAAGGGTATTTTATCGTTGTTATTACGGTGTCTGCAGTAAAGACTATCCAGTATTTAACATTTTAAAGGCTTTAGTTGCATCCAACCAAAAATAAAAAAGAAGTCTAACACTACAAAATAGTAGCTACTAGTGACTCTTCGCTAAGGACTAGCAACAAGTTCCATATACAGGTAGAGATGGATGCAGAAAGAGCAACGATGAATGATTGAAAAGAAAGAATGTTCGAAACGTTTTAAAATTGCGTGTTTCAAAAACAAAAAATACAAAAACCTTTTAATATTCCTCTAACTGTTCAATTTCTTGCTGGTAATCAAATTGTAAATCTTCATGCAAAGAGCTTATTGATTTTTTAATTTTAGTAAGCTGTCTATTGTACAAATTTTCAATCACAGGACTATACCCAATTTTAATACCCGTAGCTTTCATTTTTTTGCAAAAATACATGAGTACTTCAATCTCCGTATTCTTTATTCCTGAATATTTAATGTATTTTGAAATCGATCGAACTATTTTTTGAAGTCCTTTTTTAGCAAAATAATAATTATCCATATTCAATTCTTCGAAAAGAACATCCATATCCGATTTTATTGCTCGTATATAATCCGACTCATTATCAGATTCAAAAATCAAATACGTTAACAGTTCTTTACTCTCCTTTTTATACTTAGCCAATCGCAAACACAATTCAACAAGCTGTTTAGGAGGCAGTGCTGTCAACTCTTTTTTTAATTCATTAATAGTTGCTGCTTTCATACGACATCAATCAAAAAATCTCCAGCTAATACCAAAATCAATCGTCCAAGGGATACCCGTATAATACGGTGTTGCATAATATCCTTTACCAAATAATCCCCCGATATTGGATACTTTTACAAACAAACGAGCGGTACGTATTTGCATGTTCACAAAAAAATCAACCACAACAAATTGGTTTACATAATTAAAATTCTTTAAATCCGTACCTGCATTTTCAGTACCTGAATATTGTGTTACATAAAATTGTTGTATCAATGGATTGTAGCCGTTTGCTTGATAAGCGCTTCTATAAAGTACATCGAAACCAGTTTGCAATAGTGTAGCACGTTTAAACAACCAAGCTTCTACAAACAATTGGGTTGCATTTACATATTTGGGCATTTGCAAATATGTTGACCCATCCTTATTTAATTGATTGTATTGAAATTCATTATAGATATGAACTTTCCATAAATTAAACCTAAGGCCTAACTTTGGCTGAATGTGTGTTAATGTATTTGTAAATTGCGAAGGATTACCTGCTTGTGAAAAGTATATATAATTGTTATATGAGCTTATTGCTATAGACGGAATTACATCGATTCTCTTTTTTTTCATCGCATATTGAAGGAATACACGATTGGTTTTTTGAAGTTTGAAACTATTATCCCAAGATGTAAGGTTACTTCTATATGCATTTTGTAGCATGGTTGGTGAAACATTCCAAGTAGATGCTTCAACCAAAAAACCTTTATATGTACCATTTGCAGCTAGCATATAATTATTATCAGCGTTTTTACCACTATTCATAATCTGATATTCAGCTTTAGCTTCGATATATGAAACCTGAGAACTATCAATATAGGTTCTTAGTTGACCGCCAGCATACAATTCATTCGTTTGTGTTTGGAGCGGATCAAAGGTTATAAATTGTTTTGATTGATAACGTGTCACATATCGATCCTTTACATATGCCGAATAAAAAAAATTATGCCTAGAACCTTTTACTCCAGCTCTATTATCAATTAAATTAAAATCTGTTCTATCCGTTATTTGCTGAAAGCTAAATCTTCCGTAAGTATTATAATCCGTGAATTGCTTATAGAAGCCCGTATTAGATGCCAATGCATTATCATCATATCTATTCACTCTATATGAGTAATCAAGACGGTAAAATACCTGTAATGCATTTTCAGGTAAAATACTGTAGTGCTGATACACACGATAATTATATCGTTTATCTAAAGAGCGCGTACTATTGTAAGCCAAGTATACTTTTTCAAGTTGATTGTCAAACAAATCAGTTTTATCATCTACTTTTCCATTTGTTGTGTCGGGTCTAATCCCTCCTGTCTCAAAATTGTGTGCTTCTAAATAATTAAACGTTGCAAGCAAAAAATAGCGGTTATTTTTAGAATGATGAGAAACATAAAAATCAAATGCATAATGCTCTGCTTGTCTATCGTTACGTTGCACGTATCCAATGATTTTTTTTGAAACAATACGTCGTAAATCAACACCTACATTCCACTGGGCATTTATATTTCTAGAAAAAGCAACATCTAAACTTTGTTGCCCTCTACTTGCTTGATAGTATTTTAATTCTGCATAGGGTGATTTCGTATCAAAATATTTAATATCATCTGCTTTATTTTCATACGGATCAAAAGCTGTAAAACCTGTTTGAACACCCAATTGATTGGGTATAAAAGAAGTGATGCATTTTATGGGTGTAGACCAATTACCTAAGTCTTGACTGTATTGACTGTTTTTATAAATGTACCCGTAGCGCTGTATACTTGCTAAGCTACTATCGATTTCTCTATGTAATCCTCTATTCAGAAATACATCTTCTTCGGTACCATAACGCATACTGTGGTACCCATATAATTGCTGGGTACTATCGTTTAAAATTTGAGCATGAGAAGAAAAACAAATTCCTATCAGAAAAAGTATTAACCAGTTTAACGTACTTACAGGATTATGTAAAATCATTCGATTTATTATGAAAGACTATAGAGTCTCTTATCTATTTTTTGTTGAACCAAATCCAGAAGTGCATGTTCATTGCTATATACGGTTAATTCTATAGGAATATATCCCCACATAGTTGATGACTTAACTTCTTTTAACAAAGGTACAATTTTAACCCAATCTTTTTCAGTAGTTATGATTTGAACGGAATCATAACTTTTGCATACTTCTTCCACCAAGTTGATATCTTTAGAGGTAAATGCGTAATGATCTGAAAAGTTAAAATGCTTTACAACATCCAGATTCAGTTCTTTTAAATATGTTAAAACAGGTATTGCGTTAGCAATTCCTGTAACTACAATTACTTTATTTTTAAGAGGTTGTATGTCAATTGACGTATGATATGAACCATACGAAATGCCTGTATAATGAACAGGTACACGAGGTTTTATGTAGGGTAAAAAGCCTTGATGAGATAGAGGCTTATAGGTACTTGGTGTCTTTGTAACCACTACAACATCTGCACGTGCAGCACTAATTTTACATTCTCTCAACCTTCCAGAAGGTAACACCCAATCCGCATAAAATGGATCGTTATACTCCGTTAGCAATACATTAACATCACGCTTAATTTTTCGATGTTGAAATCCATCGTCCAAAATAACCAATTTAAGATCGGGATATAGGTTCAATAATTCCTTTACACCTTGCACACGGTCTTCGCACACCGCCACAACATAGTTATTATTTGCATGCGAATAAATCTGAAAGGATTCATCCCCAATATCGTGAATGGTAGAATCTACACCTGCCAATACAAATCCTTTCGTTTTTCTGCCATATCCTCTACTCAAAACTGCCGTTTTATACGTATTTGAATAGGTATTTACTAGGTATTGCGTAAACGGCGTCTTACCTGTACCGCCTGCTTTTAAATTACCTACACAGATTACAGCAACAGGTACTTGTTCGCTCGTAAAAAAACCTAGATCATACATTTTATTCCTACAGATAGTAATACCTGTATAAATGATTGTAAAAGGGAATAATAAAATTTTTAGAAAAATCACGTTATATTTATACTGTTCTTAAATTTTAGGCAAATTGCAAAGTCAGGCTCATTTTCACAAATCTTATGCCACGTATCGTTGAAATTATTTCTTTTTTAGAAAATTTTGCACCACTATCCTATCAAGAGTCGTATGACAATTGTGGATTATTGGTAGGTAATAAAACAGAACCCTGCACAGGTATTCTAGTTTGTTTGGATGTTATAGAAGATATTATAGATGAAGCTATTAGCAAAAATTGCAACTTAATTGTAGCGCATCATCCCGTTATATTTTCAGGATTAAAGAAACTTACTGGTGCCAATTATGTAGAACGGATTATAATCAAAGCTATCCAGCACAACATAGCCATCTATGCCATACACACTAATTTAGATAATTTAGAACATGGTGTAAGTGGTATGCTTGCCCAAAAACTAGGCTTACAAAATGTACAGGTACTTGCACCTAAAAAAGGCACACTTTCAAAACTCGTAACCTATATACCTATTGCGGATACGGAAATGGTTCTGAAAGGAATATTTGAAACAGGTGCAGGTTCTATTGGTCAGTATAGTGAGTGTTCGTTTGTGATACAAGGCGAAGGATCTTTTCAGCCGCTTGCAGGAGCACATCCACATATCGGAGAAGTTGGTAAAAAAGAAAAAGTACTCGAAAATAGGGTTGAAATTATGTATCCCAATTATTTGGAATCAACCGTGGTAGCTGCGTTATATACACATCACCCTTACGAACAGCCAGCATTTGACCTCATTCCTTTGCTAAACCAACATAATCAGGTAGGTAGCGGCTGTATTGGGGATTTAGAAAAACCGATGCAACCAAGGGATTTCTTAGCATATATTAGTAAAACATTAGAACTTTCTTGTGTACGATTTACGACTGCTTTCACAGGTGAAATAAAAAAAGTTGCTCTTTGTGGTGGCTCTGGAAGTTTTTTATTAAAAAATGCAATTACCTCACAAGCAGACGTTTTAATTACTGGAGATTTTAAATATCACGATTTTTTTGATGCTGAAGACCGTATTTTAGTATGTGATATTGGACATTATGAAAGTGAAATTCACACAAAAGAATTATTATTCACTGTTTTGACGAAAAAATTTGTTAATATTGCAATCGTTTTAACGAGTATTCATACAAACCCTATCGGTTATTATCAACTGTAAATGGAACAAACTACAATCGCTCAAAAATTAGATGCTTTAGTCAAGCTTCAATCAATCGACTCAAAGTTAGATGAAATTATAAAGGTAAGAGGTGATTTACCGGAAGAAGTTAGAGATCTAGAAGATGAATTAGCAGGGTATGAAACCCGTTTATCAAAGCATGAAGGTGAAATCAATTCTATGGATGAAGGCATCAAAAACTTCAAAAATGGTATTAAAGAATCTGAAAAGCTTATAAAGAAATACGAAGAGCAACAAAAGAACGTGCGTAACAACCGTGAGTTTGATGCAATCAGTAAAGAAGTTGAACTGCAACAATTAGAAATGCAGGTTTCTGATAAAAAAATAAAAGAAGCGCTTCAACAAATCGAGTTCAAAAAAGAAGAGATTAAAAAAACGGAGCACAATTTAAGTGAACGTAGAAAAGATCTTGAGAATAAAAAACAAGAACTTGATGTAATCATTTCAGAAAGCCAAGAAGAAGAAGTTAAATTAAACAAAGATCGCGAAAAAGCTGCAAAGCAAATTGAAGATCGTTTGTTGAATTCCTACAATAAATTAGTAGACAACTTCCGCAATCGTTTAGCAGTAGTTTCTGTGAAACGTAATGCTTGTGGAGGTTGCTTCAACACAGTTCCACCACAACGTCAAGGTGAAATTCGTGAAAGAAAGAAAATCATCGTATGTGAACATTGCGGCCGTATTTTAGCGAACGTAGAATTCGTAATGGAAACATTAAAAAAATAATAATTCTTTGTTAAAGAATTGTATTACATATTTAATTCAAAAAAGGGTGTATCTAAGAATACACCCTTTTTTATTCTGTCTACTTTTTTCATTCCCCTCCTATTCGAGTTATTATTTTAATTCAGAACTCGAATTAGCTTACAAAGAAATTATTCAATTAAAAATCATTGAGGCAAAGACACGCATCAATACAGAGCAGCTTCGTGACCCGCAAAACGGAATACCTGTTTACCTATTATCATTAGCAGAAACCACTGCCCTATTATTTTCAGAAGACGAAACAAAATATACTCAAATTAAATCCTGCGAATCTGCTTACCTCAAGTTGATTCAATCAAACAATCTAGCTTCATCGCCCTATCATAATTTTTGTTTGGCTGAAATCAAACTTCAGTGGGCATTTACGAAGATGAAATTTAATGATGAGGTAGCTGCTGCAGTTGCAACCAAGCAAGCATTAAGTCTTTTAAATGAAAATTTAAAACTACACGCAACGTTTGTACCCACTAAAAAATCTTTGGGTTTATTAAATATTCTGATTGGTTCCATACCAAATTCTCATGCTTGGATCGCATCATCCCTTGGATTTAAAGGAAACATAACAACGGGTATGCAAATGATACAAGATGTAATCGATAGCAAAACCATTTATTTACAAGAAGGATATTTAATTAAAATTATTGCAGAACAATATATTTTGAATCGAGATCCAGGTTTGGAAACAATGAAATATCTTGATAATAGATATCCGAACAATATTTTATATACCTTTTTATATGCTTCCGTTTTGGGCAAAAAAGGAAATTCAAAAGAAGCCATTCAACAAATCGAAACAATTTCCAAAACCAATGCATACCTATCTATTCCTACAATAGATTATTTACAGGGAGATCTGTTATTACAGCAAGGAAAATACATCGAATCGCGTTATTATTTTAACCGTTACATTCAAATGTTTAAAGGCAAAAACTTATTAAAGGACGCTACTTTTAAATTATTTTTATCGTATTGGTTGAACGACGAAGATGAAACAGCACTGACGTATTGGAATACAATAAAAAATATTGGTCAAGCTACCTACGAATCCGATAAATATGCTCAAAAAATTGCGTTAAGTAATGAGCTCCCAAATAAGCAACTCACAAAACTTCGCTATTTTACCGATGGAGGATATTACACAAAAGCCTTTGAAGCATTCAACACTACAAATTTAAGCGATTTAAAAACAAAGAAAGATAAGATTGAATATTATTACAGAGCTGCGCGCTTGTATCAAAAAACCGGCAGGCAAAATGATTGTATTCAGTACTATGTAAAAGTTATAAACTTATCAAAAAAAAAAAAAAATAATTATTACTACGCTCCCAATGCAGCCTTGCAACTAGGTTATATTTACGCAGAACATCATAATAATAATTTAGCGCGCAATTATTTTCATAAAGCAATTGCGTATAAGAATCACGAATACGAAAATAGCATCGAACAAAAAGCAAAGATTTCTTTGAGTGAACTAAAATGAAACGCATCGCTTTAACAGAAGATATAGATACTTTCATTCGAAAGACATTGTTTTGGTTGGATAAAAACGCAGATACGTTTACCTACTTAAATCCAAATCAATATGTGCATTATCCGCAAAAAGCATTTCGCCATCTAATTGCATTCGGTTCTGATTATAGCCTTCAGATAACAGACACAACAAAAATTTTTGAAGCATTGGAGCAAACAAGAAACAACTACCCTATGGATTGGTTGTTCACCTTCCTTTCCTACGATGCAAAAAATAGTGTCGAAGCAGTACAAACCAACAAGAAACAACCAATAGATTTCAAAGCTGCCACCATCAATATACCCAAACATGTATGGGAAATTACAGCAACTGAAATTCACATATTGAAAGGTGATGCAAGTGGAATTGTCAATCAAATAAATACATTTCAACATACCGAGATTACAAAACGAGATACCCCCATCAAAATAAGCCATCTCGTAACAAGAGATGAATACATTCATCAAGTAACACGCATTCAAAAATTCATTCAAGAAGGAAATGCGTATGAAATTAATTATTGTATTCCGTTTACAGGCACAGGTACGTTAAATCCAGTAGAAACGTATTTAAAATTAACAGCGAAAAATCCCATGCCCTTTTCCTGTTGTTACAAATTTGAACAGGACTATATTTTATCCGCTTCACCAGAACGCTTTATTAAAAAAGTAGATTCAACCATTTACTCTCAGCCCATCAAAGGAACAAGCAAGCGAGGAAGCAACCAATTTGAAGATGAAGCATTCAAGAAAACATTAAGTCTTTCTGAAAAAGAAAAAGCAGAGAATACCATGATTGTTGACTTGGTGCGCAACGATTTATCTCGCACATCTATTCCTGGTAGTGTCACAGTGCCTGAATTAAGTGGTATCTATTCCTTTCCAAATGTGCATCAACTGATATCTACCATACGTGCGACAAAAGACCCTGCATTCTCCAGCATAGAAGTTATCAAACAAGCATACCCGATGGGAAGCATGACAGGTGCACCCAAAGTGAGTGCGATGAATTGCATTGATGAAACAGAAGTATGTGCACGCGGACCATTTTCAGGAACGATTGGTTACATGGACCCAAACGATGACTTTGATTTTAATGTATTGATACGAAGTATTTTTTATAATGCAGAAAGCAACCAAGTATTCATGGAAGCCGGGAGTGCCATAACGGTTTATGCAGACGCAGCAACAGAATATGATGAATGCATGTTAAAAATTGAACCCATGTTGGCAATTTTATCGTAAGTAGTCGGATGGAAAATGAACTAGAAACCTTTGTAAATAATTCAAATTTTGTACTACCAGGTCTGGTTCTATTTATTTTAGCTTTTTGGCTTTCATTTACGTTGTTGGGGTATTCTGTTTTTAAAGTTGCAACAGGTGCATCAAATTTTCTTTTTAATCAACACATATTGTTCCATTATCGATTAACCATTCAGGAAAAAGGAACCCTTGAATATAACAATTCTTTTTACAGAAATTTGAATGCCAGAAACAAGAGAAAGTTTGAATGCAATGTCAAATACTTTATTCATAAAAAAATATTTGAAGGAAGAGGTGGCTTGAACGTTACGGCAGATATGAAATTATTGGTAGCTGGAACTGCGACACAAATAGCATTTGGTCACTTCCCTACTATTTATGAACATTTTAGACGCATCGTAATTTATCCAGAAAAATATTTTTCGGCTACTACCCAACGTTATCATCTAGGTGAAGTACAAACAAATGGAGTGATTAAATTATCTTGGAAAGCTTTTATTGAAGGCGCTCAAATTAAAAATGATGGCGTACATGTTGGTTATCACGAAATGGCCCATGCCTTAAAAATTGAAGACTCAACATTACACGATACCGAGCACTGCTTTATGGATAAAGATGCACTTAGAAATTTTCATCATTATGCAACAAATCGAATACAAAAACATTCTGGAAATGCTTTTATGCGTGATTATGCATTTAGTAATTCTGAGGAGTTGTTTGCTGTAAGTATTGAGTATTTTTTTGAAATGCCGAATCAATTGAGAAAAAATGAACCAGAGATTTATAATTACCTAACAATTATATTGAATTTGGACCCAATAAATCATCAAAATCCAATTGTACGTTAACAGTGGTTCATAATATTCATTGGTTAGATACCAAATAAATTGTATTCATTTCAGACTTATAATTGTTTGAACAATGCAGTTTATTTGTGTAATGTAATGATACGAATTCAACCTCTATTTTATCCATTCATTGCCTTTAATGGTATTACAAAAGTTGAATCATGAGCAAAATTATACCAATTGTGTACGAATCGCATCTGAATTACATATCTTTGTCTCTATAGAACACCATTTGAATGATTGAAGTAGGAAAAAATAATGTATTAACAGCTTTACGCATGACAAGCGTTGGTATGTATTTGGGTAACGATGCGGGTGAAGAATTGCTACTACCCAACAAATACGTACCCGACGATTTAAAGGTAGACGATGATATTGATGTATTTATTTATAAGGATTCAGAAGATCGATTGATTGCTACCAATTTAGAACCCAAAATTAGATTGCATGAATTTGCCTGCTTGACATGCAAAGATGTAAATAGTACGGGTGCATTTTTAGAATGGGGACTTGAGAAGGATTTAATGGTGCCATTTAGAGAGCAAAGCAAAGCGATGGAGGTTGGTAAGCGCTACCCTGTCTATTTGTATTTAGATGAACGTACGGGTAGATTAGCGGCATCTAGCAAAATTGAAGGCTTCATTGAAAAACAACATGTAAGCCTAGAGGTTGGTGAAAAAGTTCAGTTACTAATCTGTTACACAAGTGACCTTGGCGTAAATGTCATAATCAATAATCGATACAAGGGCATCATTTATCACAACGATTTATTTACCCATATTTCTATCGGTGATAAAGTAGAAGGGTATATTAAAAACATTCGAGAAGAAGGTAAAATAGATGTTACCTTACAAAAGACTGGTTACAGTCAGATTGAAGATTCCGCAGAAAAAATATTGACCAAACTTCGTTCCGCTGGTGGTGTATTGAAATTGACGGATAAAAGTGATTCCGAAGAAATCATGTTTCGTCTGCAAATGAGTAAAAAGAATTTCAAAAAAGCAATTGGTGGTTTATACAAACAAGGTATTATTCGTCTTGAAGAAGATGGAATTTATCTTGTATAAAAATTACGTATCTTTTAAAAATAAAGACCTTCGTTTATTACAAACGAAGGTCTTTATTTTTAAATTCATATTCTATTTTAAGTGAAAATGTGGTGTGTAGCCTTTAGGTTTTGTTCTATCGCTAATCCTTCTATAGTATACACCCCGAAATGATCTAATGCAGCCTGTGAGAATCTTATTTCACATCAATACCCCATTAATAGGAACAGACTTTTCAGGTATCGTTTCATCCCCCATCATTTCCTTTAAATCAATTTCTATTGTATTGCAAATAGAAGTCATGGGTGTATCAAAACGATTGTTGCTGAAGGGATAGGCATAAACACTGCCGTTTAAATAAATCATGTGAAATACCCAACCAATAATAACCGTTATAGGTAATAATATCCATGTAGTGGTTGCTATTTCAACTTCTGACAATAAACTAAACGGTAATAAGGTGATGAAGAAATACAAAAAAACGTTTGAAAAGAAATGATAGGTTGGTAGAAATGGAGTTGATTTTATCCGTTCCGCTATACCTTGGTGGGTATAAAAATTGGTTAACATCAAATCGATTTGCATGTGTCTAAATTCACTTATAAATTCTTTTTTATGTAAGTCGTTGATTGCATTCGATTGAGACAACATCAATTGTGTGGCAGTATTGTGCTTCGCTGTTACGAAGTTAAATTCCTCAACAGATAAGTACTTTAATAACTCTTTTCTCCATTTAGGAGATAATTTCTCATCTCTGAGTTGCATTCGAAGCGCATTTACATACGCAAAATGTCTATTTATAATTTCATGTATGGGTTTATGAGAACATACATCATCAGGACCAGTACCGACAAAGGTCAACAATTGCTTTGCAAAAGATCTGCTATCATTTAATATTGCTCCCCATGCTTTACGTGCTTCCCACCAACGATCGTAGGCTTGACTATTAGAGAAACCCAACAAGATAGCTAATGCAGTACCCAATACGGCAGTCACTGTGCCAGGAACGCCCCAATCATGATAATAATTGGTAACTTTTAAAACAATTGCTATAAAAACGATTGTTAAGGAATATGCTATATTCTCTTTAGAGATTTCAAATATATCCTTAACATTAAATCGATACTTAACTATCATATGGTTAACAGCTCAAATTTTTGATTAAAAAAAAGCAGTCTTTGTAAATTACAAAGACTGCTTTTTTTTAATAATTATTTTTAATTATAATCTCCAAGCTAAACCTGCACGTATGTTTGTTACTGCTGAACCTACACCAACTTCAGCATAAACAGCCGTTTTTTGCGTGAAATATAATCTAAATCCAGCAAAAAGACCACCTGCTGGACCGACATTAGAATATGTTCTATCCGCATAATCATTTCTCCAGCTACCTATTTGACCATGTGTACCCCAACCTTCATAAACTTCTTTTTGTTTTTCCATACTAATTCTTGCACCTGCATTCACACCAGCATACAAATCATATTTAGGAGCTAGACCAATTAAACGATTAAAGTGGTATTCACCTCTTGCTAAAATAAATGTATTGGTTTGAGCATATTTAGAATGTTGATAGTAGTCATCATTTTGATGATAATCTCTTTCAGAACCAAATGCATTAAAAGCAATTTCACCTCCTATAGTAATATCATCCCAAAAAGCCTTTTGCAATGAAATAGAAAAAGTTGGTATTTGTAATTTATTTGAATAATTATCATTCCAGTTTCCACCATAATTATAACCATTTCCATTGCTATAATTATAATGATTAAATCCATTATAATCACCCCCACCAACTCCAACTCCAAAGTCAAGAATAAAATCCCCTTTATTGGTTGCCGCTTCTTGTCCCGAACCTTTCATTTGTGCGAATGTTGCGGTGCTTGCAAACAAAGAGCAAGCAATTGCTAGTATCGATAGTATTTTTTTCATATTATTTAAGATTAATTTAATAAGTAAAACTAATTGAAGTAATTATTATATACAAATGTATAAAGGTTTAAGACCGATTTTTTATACAAAATGAACCAATACTTGTAAATTTACCATTTATTGAAACGATTTACTTTTTCTTTTTCTTCGTTTTCTTAGGAACATAGCTCGGATTCATTTCTGCATCTGCTTCTTTCAACAATGCTTTCCAATTATCATTCACATCTTCGGTCAAAGCCAAGGTTGTATCGTAATCAGTTCCTGTAATTTCAATCACATTAATTTCCTTTCCTAAAAAAGTTTCCACTTCTTCTAAAACAGACTTCTCTTCCAAACTACAGAAAGAAATAGCAGATCCTTTAGAAACACCTCTACCAGTTCTACCCACTCGGTGTACATAGTTTTCTGCAAGCTCAGGCATGTCGTAATTTACTACATACTCTACTCCTTCAATATCAATACCACGAGCACTAATATCTGTTGCAATCAACACCTTAACCTCTCCACTTCTAAACTTATCCATAGAATCTGTGCGATCTTCCTGCTCTTTACCACCATGCATGGTAACCGATGGTATTTCAACTCGAAGCATGGCGGCTTGTACACGTTCTGCACGCACTTGTGTACGCACAAATACAATCACCTTACTTTCGGGATGTTCTTTAAGCAAACGCTCTAAGAAGAAGCGCTTATCGTCCATATTGATAAAAGCAACCGAATGTGTAATGTTTTTTGAAACACGATCTTTGGGTGCAATTTGAATGCGTATCGGATTTTTAACCAAGGAATAGGCCAACTTCTTAACCTCTTCATTAATAGTAGCAGAGAAAAATAAGGTTTGGTGTTTTGGGGGAAGAAACTTCTTTACATCTTGAATATCTTTGTAAAAGCCCAAATCCAACATGTGATCGGCTTCATCCAATACCAATATTTTAACTTTCGTTATTTTTATATGTTTTTGATAAATCAAATCAAACATTCTACCAGGAGTCGCAACCAATACATCAATACCATAATCGGCTGCTGCGATTTGTGCTTCTTGCTCAACACCACCTGTAATACAAATTGTACGTAAGCGGGTATGCGTCCCTATTTTTTTAAATACTTCCGATATCTGAATGGCTAACTCCCTGGTTGGCGCTAACACTAAACACGAGATGTCGGTATGTTCTGATTTCTGAACATTGATAAGTTTATTTAAAATAGGAATTACAAAAGCAGCGGTTTTACCCGTACCTGTTTGGGCGATCGCCAATACATCTTCACCCGCCAAGATTGGTGGTATAGATTTAAATTGTATATCAGTTGGACGGTTAAAGCCAGCTTCCGCTAAACTCTTTTTTATCCCAGGAGCAAGGTCGTATTGTTCAAATTTCATTGTATCAAAGATACGGAAAATAGATTAGATAAATGGGGTGGATATACGTCTTAGTGAAACCTATAAGGTTTTATAATTCGAAGTGTGTATTCTAAAATGAATAGCAGTGTTAATTGTCACTATAGTACCAAACAATATAGAAACCTTATAGGTTTGAAGGTAAATAGGTTTGTAAACTAATTGCATTATCCTCTCTTTTTTCGTTATTTGAATATTATTCGCTTTTTTATACTGTATGTGGAATCAACTGCTCCGAACAAAAAATATCGATCATCCTCCACAAGAGGAATCGAGCTTAAAACGAACTTTAACGTTTAGAGATTTAACGGCCTTAGGTATTGCAGCTGTAATTGGGGCGGGTATTTTTGGAACGATTGGTCAGGCTGCCTATGACGGCGGACCGGGTATTATATTTCTGTTTATTATTACTTCCTGTGGCTGTTTGTTTTCAGCATTTTGTTATGCTGAATTTGCTTCTTCTACACACGTTTCAGGAAGTGCATATACCTATGCATATATCACCTTTGGCGAATTGATAGCTTGGATTATTGGCTGGGATTTATTTATGGAATATGCCGTAGGTAATATGGCCGTAGCCATCTCATGGTCGGATTATTTTACGGCTTTTTTGAAAGGCTTACAGATTGATTTTCCGCATTGGTTAAGTATGGATGTTTTCACGGCTATGGAACAAAAAACGCCAGCAGCACTGGAAGCCTTTGCGCAAGCTCCTCGCCTCTTTGGCTACCCAATTATTTTCGATTTGCCTGCCATTACCATTACACTTTTAATTACCATCCTTGTATATATTGGGATACAAGAATCCAAGCGTACCAATAATGTATTGGTACTATTTAAAATCACGGTACTTTTACTCTTTATCATTGTTGGGTTCACTACCGTCAATACAGACAATTGGCAACCGTTTATCCCAAATGGTTGGTCGGGTATTTTTAAAGGAACTGCAGCAGTGTTCTTTGCCTACATTGGTTTTGATGCGCTCTCTACCACAACCGAAGAATGCGTCAACCCTAAAAAAGATTTACCGAAAGCAATCTTTGCTTCACTCCTTATTTCAACATTTATCTACATTGCTATTGCGCTCGTGATAACAGGCATGGTACATTATAATACATTGAATGTTGGCGATCCTCTTGCACATGCCTTGGAACAAACAGGCTTGCATAAATTCGCAGGCTTGCTATCCTTCTCTGCAATTGTGTCTATGACAGGCGTGTTATTGGTATTCCAAATCGGACAGCCTCGTATTTGGATGAATATGAGTCGAGATGGCCTGTTGCCCAAAGTACTTTCCACCATTCACCCCAAATACAAAACACCTTCTGTAGCTACCATATTAACGGGTGTGTGCATCATTCTACCACTATTGTTTCTAGATTTGAAACAAGTAGTCGATCTAACCAGCATCGGAACACTCTTTGCTTTTTTAATTGTTTGTTCAGGAATCTGGATAAAAAAACCGTCGACAACAACCGATACTTTTAGGGTTCCGTTTATTGGCAGTCGATATGTATTACCACTTATCATGCTTCCAATTACATTCTTATATCTTCAATCCATAAGCAATGAACTTGCCTTCGATCTGATACACCTTCCAATTTATTTTTGCGTTTTGTGTATCTTCATTACAATTGGTTATGGTAGTTTTAAAAACAAATCACTCATACCAGGCATTGGTGTGTGTTTAAACTTATTACTGCTCTCTACCATGCATCACGAAAATTGGATGCGCTTTTTGATTTGGTTGGTGGTAGGTTTAGTGGTGTATTTTGGATATGGGAGGAAACATTCTATTTTAGCTAAAGCTTAAATTCAAGGATTTGGGGTTGAAATTCCAAATGACAAAAAACAAATTCCAAACGGAAATTAATTCACCGAATACCATTACCCCTCGATTTTAATCATAAACCTTAGACTTTCAGAATTAAGCTTTCTACCCAAAACTTTTCTGCCATTCTGTCATATAAAGCATTTTTTTAGTATATTTACGTCTATTACAGCTATAAGGAACAAACCATTCCTGATATTGCATTCAAGCTACATGAAACAAATCGTTCAAGACTTAGATATACTTCCTTCTGAACCAACAGCAGAGGAAAAAGCTGCTTGTGATTTACCTCGAGTTACACAAGAGTTGAATACAGGGAAACAGCGTAAATTATACATTGAAAGTTATGGCTGCCAGATGAATTTCTCTGACAGCGAAATTGTAATGTCCATTCTTACGCAAGAAGGTTTTGACACGACTTCAACACCCGATAATGCAGATGTTATTTTACTCAATACCTGCTCTATTCGTGACAATGCCGAACAAAAAGTGCGTAACCGATTGGTGCATTTCAAAGGTTTAAAAAGAAATAAGCCTTCTATGATTGTGGGCGTGCTGGGCTGTATGGCCGAACGCTTAAAAGAACAAATATTAGAAGAAGAAAAAATAGTAGATATGGTTGTCGGTCCGGATGCGTACCGCGATTTACCAAATTTAATCAATGAAGTAGACAGCGGACATAAAGCCGTAAACGTATTTCTTTCTCGTGAAGAAACCTATGCGGATATTTGTCCCTTGCGTTTAAGTGGCGATGGTGTTTCGGCCTTCGTATCCATCATGCGCGGTTGTGACAATATGTGTTCGTTCTGTGTTGTTCCTTACACACGTGGTCGCGAGCGCAGCAGAGATGCAGATTCTATTTTGAAAGAAGTAACAGAGTTGGTTGCGAATGGCTACAAAGAAGTTACCCTACTCGGCCAAAATGTAGATTCATACAAATGGTCTGCTAAGGATGCTAGCGAAAAAGTTACCTTCGCACAATTGTTGGAACGTGTAGCGCTTGTCGATTCAGACTTACGTGTACGTTTCTCTACCTCACATCCCAAAGATATTACGGATGAAGTGTTGTACACCATGAAAAAGTACAACAACATTTGTAACTCCATACACCTTCCCGCACAAAGCGGAAATACCCGTATCCTAGAATTGATGAATCGTACCTACACACGCGAGTGGTATATGGAACGCATCACAAAGATTCGTGAAATATTAGGCAACGATTGCGGCATTTCTTCCGATACCATTGCAGGTTTTTGTTCTGAAACAGAAGAAGAACATCAAGATACCTTATCGTTGATGAAATTTGCAAACTTTGATTTTGGCTATCAATTTGTATACAGCGAACGATCTGGAACACCTGCTGCGAAAAAACTTGCAGACGATGTACCAGATGATGTAAAACAAAGACGACTAACCGAAATTATTGTTGTTCAACGTCAACTTTCGTTGGAGCACAATCAAGCACAAATCGGTACGGTCCAAAGAATATTGAT
The DNA here is from genome assembly GCF_937863595.1 of uncultured Cytophaga sp. Taxonomy (GTDB): domain Bacteria; phylum Bacteroidota; class Bacteroidia; order Cytophagales; family Cytophagaceae; genus Cytophaga. Next base: position 2,820 of record NZ_CALMGQ010000010.1, on the reverse strand, counting down.
TGAAGGCGTTTCCAAAAAATCTGAGAACGATTTGAAAGGAAGAAACAGCCGCAACATGATGGCAATCTTCCCGAAGAAAAATTATACCAAAGGGCAGTATGTAGATGTATTGATTACAGGCTGCTCGGGAGGTACGCTGTTCGGAGAAATCGTAGAGAAAGTATAGAGTACGGAGTACTGAGTACAGATTATTTTATACTTCGTACTAAGTACTCTATACTTAGTACTTATTACATAATTCATAATTCATAATTAAAATACATGTCTCTAAATCAGGAACTACAAAGCGTAAAGCAACGGTTTGGCATCATTGGCAATGCTCCTGCTTTGAATCATGCCATACAAATTGCGATTCAGGTTGCGCCTACCGACATGACTGTATTGATTACAGGAGAAAGTGGTAGTGGTAAAGAATCGTTTTCTAAGATCATTCATCATTTGAGTACGCGCAAACATGGACAATTTATTGCCATTAACTGCGGTGGTATTCCGGAAGGGACGATTGATTCCGAATTATTTGGACATGAGAAAGGCTCTTTTACTGGCGCGCAAGATGCACGTAAAGGGTATTTTGAAGTAACGAATGGTGGCACTATTTTTTTAGATGAAATTGGTGACATGCCACTGGGCACGCAAGCACGCTTGTTGCGCGTATTGGAGAGTGGTGAATTTATTCGTGTCGGTTCTTCAAAAGTTCAAAAAACAGATGTACGTGTAGTTACCGCAACAAATGTAAATCTACTAGAAGCTGTTCAAAAAGGAAGATTCAGAGAAGATTTATATTATCGCTTGAATACAGTTCCCATATATGTTCCGCCTTTGCGCGAACGTGGCACAGATATCGATTTGATCTTTAGAAAATTCGCTTCCGACTTTTCAGAAAAATACAAAATGCCTCCTGTTCGCTTGAATGATGAAGCGAAACAATTACTTATAAAATACCGTTTCCCTGGCAATATACGTCAGCTTAGAAACATAGCCGAACGAATGTCTGTATTAGAGACAGAACGTGATGTACAAGTAGAACAACTCCGAAAATATTTACCTGTTGAAAGTACCTTACCAGCCTTATCCGGGAATGGTATAAAAACAGATGATTTCTCTGAACGCGATATTTTGTATAAGATCCTTTTCGATATGAAAAAGGATATGAACGATTTGAAAAAATTGGTATTTGATTCTCTGCAACAAGAAACTTATGGCAGCCAAATCATCAATAAGCACAGCGATCTATTTCATAGTATCGGACCTATAGATGAAACGCTACCGAGCAAACCCTCTTTTGTATTCCACAAAAATCCACGCGATGAAGACGAAGACATTGAAGTGGTGGAAGATATCGATCACAGCACAGAAGACAATAGCAATGAGTCACTTTCTTTAGATGAAAAAGAAAAGGAAATGATTTTAAAAGCATTAAAAAAGAATCACAACAAGCGTAAGTATGCTGCTCAAGATTTAGGCATATCCGAACGTACCTTGTATCGTAAATTAAAGTTGTACCAAATTGATGAAAACGAAAGCAATGGTTAAGTATCCGCTCGCAGTAATTTGTTTGCTATGCCTACTATTGAGTGGCTGTGTTACGTATAATTTTACAGGCGGTAGTATTCCTCTTAATATTAAAACAATATCCATTCAAAACTTTTTCAATCAATCGGGTAACGGTCCGCCGTCCATGAGCATACAATTGACAGAGAAATTCAAATCCTTTTACCAAAACAATACTAAGTTATTGGTTGTAAAGGAAAATGGTGATTGGAAATTAGATGGTGTAATAACGAAGTATTATGTACAACCCATTGCTCCTCAAGCAAATCAAACGGCTGGACAAACAAGGTTAACCATTACCATCAATGCTGCGTTTACAGATGAACTGAACAATAGAGAATTCAAAAAAGACTTTTCGTTTTATGCAGATTTTGCACAAACGCAGTCTTTGTCACAAGTAGAAAATGAATTGGTGAATACCATATTAGATCAATTAGTCTTAATGGTATTTACTGAAACAACATCCAACTGGTAATTGAATAAACAACGATACATAGCGCTTTTAAAGAATCCTTCTGAACTTACAAAGGAGGACATTCCGGACATTACAGAATTGATTGATCAATTTCCGTATTGCCAAAATGCGCATATATTATTAGCCAAAATCCAAACAGAGATTGGTAGCATGCATGCAGCCAAACTTACTAGAAAAGCTGCCTTATATACTTCTGACAGAACGAAGTTAAAAAAACTGTTGCAACCACAAGAGTATTCAAATACGAGTGAATTAGAGGCGCAAGGAACTTCAAAATTACTTTTGCAAGAACATGTTGCCAATACTGCACGCATCCAAAAGCTAGAACGTTTATCAGAAGAAATTCAAGATTCAGCAGCTACTGCTGTAATTCCTATTTCCAATGTTCAACCTACAGAAAAAGAAGTACCAGTACCTCAACAAACTGAAAAGCCAGAAACACTAGAGCCAAGAGTGTTCAATATTAAACACGAGGCTGATAAAAAAGCGAATGACTTTTTAAAAGAATTAGAAGAAAACCTTTTAGCATTAAAAGAGTCTAAGGCACGTGCAGCGGGACTCTTACCTCCTAGTTCAAAAATTGAACCTATTAAAGAAAATGTTTCCGCTTCTTCTTTTGCCATTACACATTCATCTGAAGTAGATATTGATAACGCTGTACATACTGAAAACATAGATGTTACGAATATTGAATCCATTGATAATGGTGTACCGGGTTATTCCATCCTTGTTCAACCAGATTCCGATGCAGAATTTTCAAATCCGAGCATAGAGGTTTCTGAAACAACTGCAAA
>NZ_CALMGQ010000009.1 GCF_937863595.1 uncultured Cytophaga sp. | reverse complement strand
TTGTCTAAATTATTCGCCTAAACCAGTTGCTCCCCAGAAAATGGATGTGACCCATGACAAATCCGATTTGTATTTAACTTCTGAAACTTGATTAGGAATATTTAATTCTTCAATCTTCGGTATATCCTGGTGCTTATAAAATAACAATGAATCCTTAGCAATTCCATAGTCAAATTTCATCATAATTGACTGTTCAATTGTATTACCTAATGTGTTGCAAACAATGCTATTTAACTTATCTATAAGCTCAAAATCATTCTTTAGTTTATTAGTGATATTATTAACCAATTCTTGAATGCTTTTCCCATTAGTATTTTGCCGAACAAAAATGGAAGCTATTAATACTTGAGTTTCTTGGGGTGGATTTAACTGTTCAGAGGAAAATATATGAATCCGATCAAAATTAGTATTGCTTTTAACTTCAACTTTTTCTTTTCCAGCATTAAAGTCAAATTTTTCTTCAGGTATTTGATGCCAATAATTCAATAAAGTACTAGAGTCGGTGCCATTTTCAATGAAGAATAACTCTGCCCAAAGCCCTTGTACCGTTTTTTTAGGAACATCAGTTAATGCTCGAAACACTTCAACAAATTTATTTAATGAGGAAATTAGTTGTTGCTGTGTTGGATTACCACCAATGGTTTTTATTAATGTTTCAGAAATTTTAAAAAAATATTCCTGCAAATTTCGATCACTATTGGTAAATGTTATTACAGTAAATATTTGAAAACTAACTTTTTCATCTTCGATAATTTTACAATTAATATTTTGCTGAAGCTGTAGATGTTTTAATCTGAAATTCTTGAGTGAAACATCCTTAATGGGATCATTAATTGAAAGCAAAATAATTGGACTTTCTTCAGAATTAATCGCAACTCTAAATTGAGGAAACTCAGGAATAGGAACTGCTGTGAAAACATCTCCAGTCGTACTTGGAATAATTAATTCATCATATAACTCAATTAAATTCATACTTGTCGAATTATATCTTTACCCATTCTTTCAGGTATCCAAATTGCAACCGTTGGAACACTTACGAAATCAGTGTCTCTTAAATCAAGTAAATGAATTTGAATAGTTATTACATTTTCATCTTTTATTTCTGAATCCCCTGGATATATGACTTCTCCAGTTCGAGGATTTCGACCTTGAAATAGTTGTTGTATTTCGTCATTTCTATCTAGCTTACGTTTCCTTCTTTTCCAATCAGTCAAGCTATTTGCACTCATTAAATAAACAGAACATTCTTCATTTGGATATCCCTCTAAATATCTTTTTAATACTCCTCTTAAACTAGAATAAGTAGCAGAATCACTTTCTCTAGTATATTTCAACTTATTCAATAAATGTTCTAAACAGTCTTTCAACGAAAGTTTAGCAAGTAAATGCTTTTGATCATCTGTTCGATTTATATGGCCAGAATCCTCAGAGAAAAAGGCACTTTGTGTTTCTAAAAATTCAAAAATAGAGTTTCTGTTTGTTTTGATATACTCTTCTGTATCATGAGGAGCATTAATGCGAAACCAATCATTCCCAAATCTATCTCTTTCAACATCGTCATATAAAATATTTGCTCTTGTTAAATTCAACATTTGATCTAAAACAGCAACTCTTTCCCAATCATTAAGATGGCTGTTATCAATATCAAATTCTATTAACCTATTACGAACATCTTCTTCGTGTTCAACAATATAGTTATAAGAATCAATTGTCACTTGATCAAGGAATACACGACAGAAGCCTAAGTAGTTTTTTTTATAACCAAAAAATCTTGCTCTTTGTTGAATCGTATCAACATTTCCTGTTCCAATATTTCTTGGCATATAAGTTACAGTCAAACCTTCTACCGTAAATCCTCTATCCATGGATTGACCTCCAACCAAAATCCAAGAATAAAAATCTTGCCAACTAATTTGAGGTGTTGATCCGTTTCGTGAATTCACTTCTACTATTTGAGTATAACGAATAGCATGAATTAACTTAATACCTGTTAAAATTTCAAATTCAGGTAAATTTTCAACTGTTTGTTGAAGTTGGCTATATGAATTTTTAAAGCTTTCTATTAATTCTCTCTTCTCTTCATTATCGCTACCTGACAATAATCTTTGCCAACTATAGCAAGTAGTACGGATCCAATTAGTAAATTCATTATGATCTCCCTGCAATCTTGAAGGATGAACAAGCATAGTCCTATTCCTATGGTTATTTTGAATTTCTCCAGCAACTACACCTAAAAAGAAAATCTTTAATGCATCTAATAAGCTATCTGGTATTTCATACAGAATATTATCATGTGTTGGAATTTCAATCTGAGGAATTTCAATCACTAAATTCGTGTGATTTATAAAAAACTCTACTCCCCCTGTATATTCTTTTCCAGGCGTAAGCAACTTTATAAAGTTAGGAGACAATCTATCCATTATATTAATAAATAAATTTGCTTGTGGTGTAGCTGTATATTGCAAAAATGTATTGTGAGGAAAAATTGATTTAATAGCATTTATCCTTCTATATATTGTTGATACCTGATTCTCGGTTAAATCTTCAATATCAATATTCTGTCTAGCAGCCCACCTAGCTCTAATATTTAAACTAGCCTGATCACCTTCATCATCAATGATTAAAGTTGGAACATTTGCTAAAGTAAGACCTTGTAAAATATTTAATAAATTATTTAAGTGAGATGTATTTTTCATTACTGTTATTAATACAGTCCTACATCTTTCATTTGGAAATGTTGGGTCTACCCATTGAGCTAATGAAGTTTCGATTGTTTCAAAATCTTCTGTTCTAGTTGGATTTTGTAATAAAGTCCATTTCCGATCATAACGAGTATTTAATCTCAAATCACTTGCTAATCTTTGAGTAGATTGATTTACTAAATTGCTGGAAATACCTGCTATTACAATTACAATTTGATAGTTATTGTCTCTAGCAAGTGCTGTAAGAGTTGTAAATGAAAGAGTTTTGCCACTTTGAACATATCCTATAACAATCCCTGTTTCATTGTTTGTTGCATCATTAGGATTACCACAAACCTGCATGATTCTATATGTTTCATCGAGTATCCTAGCTCCATTTTCATTTAATGTTCCATCGGTATTGGTAAACCCCTTACTTCGAAGCAGTTCATTTGTTTCTTCTCCTACAAAAGGATTCCAAATACCATTTTGATTTACTTCTTGAATTTCTATTTGTTCAGACATAAAAATATTTATTAAATTGATCCAACCCAATGTAAAACAGAATCTCTTAGTTCAGTAAGAACTGGCTTAGAATATAACGAATTATAAATTCTAGTTCTATCAAATAAAAGGCCGAACGAAGATGCTTGTTTTTCCCAATCATCTTTAGAAACATAGTCTACGGTTGAAATAGATGATATGATATTTTCATCATACCAATAAATATATTGCCTCCATCTACCAGTTTCAATTTTCTTTTTTTGTCTCCAATGAATTCCTGCAGCGCATTGTAATAGTACATATATATTAGATGACCTGTTATCGCCAAACAACTTATATCCTATAACATCTACTCCATCGTCTTTATATGTTCCATCAGATCTTCGACCTCTAGTTTCAAAACACAATTTTGAGATTTCATCTAAGTAAATGTTCAAACCTTTGCCAGCAGGAAAACCTAAGGCGTAAACCTCACCTCCTATAAAATTTTTCAAAGCCTGAGCAGATATATTTTCAAAAAGCTTAGTACCAACAGGACTATTCGCAGCACCGTAGAATGAATAATAAATACAAAGATAATATTCAGGGATTTCTTCTTTGGCAGCTAAAGGTGAAATGATATTTGATTCAATACTAAAATAAGGTTTAGTTAATTGACTCGCCCTGAATCGCATTTCTTTAAACAAACTATCTATTTCAGTTTCATCAATATCTGGAGCTAAACTAATTATTAGAGATTTAGACATTGGTCTATTTGTATTTAACAGATTTAACTCAAGCCATTCAATCTCAAATCCTCTTTTAAAATCAACATACTCACTCATAACTATTGTAAGTTTTCTTTAAGCACTGCTATTAACTCTTCTAATGATTTTAGTTGTTTTAATAACTCTTCGTCTTTCTTATATTTGTATGCAAATTGGAGTGAGGTTTGAATAGCTCGAGTAGCTTTTATAAGATTTTTTGAAAGAAATTCCTTTTCACCATTAGTTCTTTCAAATGCTCCATCTAAATCCTTAAATTCAATCAAATAATTTCGTGCTGTCTCATTATTTACAACGTAACTTAACTGATTAGTTATATTTCTAGAATCTGTCAAAATTGCTTTTTCTCCAGTCTTTGAATTACCAAAAATCCAAGTCAAAATGTTTGTAAATTCTGGTAGAGATTTTATGGGAACAATTCTTTCATCTAAATTTACTTTTGCATATGATTCAACTTTCATGTATTCTCTAATTGCAGGAGAATTATAGAGAACTGTCATGAGAGAAAAATCTTCTATTAAAGGCTTTGTGTCAAAATCTAAATCATCTCTAGCTTCAAGAAACAGTTTGTATGTTATATATTGTTTTCTTATAGTATCTGACCTATCACCAACAATTTGCTGAACATGCTGTAATGCTTCAAGTTCACTTCTACCCTTTTGTTTTTCCTTTTCAATTGTATCTGCTATATAATAAGCCTTCGCAAATGCCTCCCATTTTAAAAGTCCAGCAATATGCCTAACTCCTAAATATGATGACACTGATTCTCTATTCTCGTAAATTATACATGGAATAATTGAAATATCCTCTAAAATCTCTTTACTTGGTATTTCAGGATAATTTTTATCCGAGAAAATCTTTTCGCGTAGGCCTGAATTTGTCAATATTTTTATAGTAGAAACTCTTCGATTACCTTCTACTACAGTAAATTTAATTTCTCCTTTTTCTACATATTGTTTCAGTTGATTTGTTAAGTCATCAACATTCGGATATTTTGAAAATTCGAATCCTTCCGGCAATTTATTAGGCACCAGTATTACTGGCTCTTCATCAAAATATCCATTTGCAACTAAAGACAATGCAATAACCTGAGTATCGAAATGCTTGTATAAAATTGATGTTAAATCAAACTCTGTAAGATCCTTATTACCTTCAGTATAAGGGACAATTCTTGGGTTTAATGGATCAAGATTTATTAGACCAACAGGAATATCCAATTGTGGTTTTCTATTTCCTTTTCCGGCTATTTCATTTTTCATCTTAATAATTTATCGTGATAAGTTTGAAATCAATTCATTGAAATTACGTCTTACTTCCCCTTGGGTTTTCACACCACTTCCTTTTGCAATCACTTCAGATAAACCAAATGCTGCTGCAATACGGAGAATTGGTTCGATTTTATTTGTATCAGTCCCAGCAAATTCGACCATAAAAGGATGCGTAAGCGAAAGACGAATACCAATTTGTCTTTCAGAATCTTCTTTTGATTTATCTTTGATGAAACTATCGCCTACTTCAATGAATTCCTTTAAGGACGTATCATATGAAAGTTCAATTGATACTCGCCAATTAACCTTATTAAAACGAATATCAAACTCTCTATGAAGCGTTTTTTCAGTCTTTATTAATTCTTGTTTTTCTGGTTCTGAAACTATTTGGGGAGCGTTAACAATATCTGCTACAACTTGAGGGGCTCTTTTAGCAAAATCATCAACTGTTTCATCCAATGCTTTTTTAGCACCTTTATATTCTTTTTCAGAAGCCCTAGCTCTATACTGTTCTGCTTGCTGTAAAAGTGGAAATTCTTTACTACTAATATCATCCTTTAAGATTCTTAAAAACAACTCAAGATTTTCATCCCAATGAATACCTTTTTTTGTAAAGTTTACATCAAACCCTTCCAAATGAAGTTCTCCAAAAACTCGTTGATAACGGTAACTATTGGGGGCACCAAAAATAAAATCTGGCCTAAATCCATTATCATAACTACCCTCAATTACTCTACCTCTTCGGAATAAAGCAAATCCTGCTTCAGATGTAGAACCCTTTTCTCTTATTGCAACAAAACCCGAAACGCTTAAACCTTCTGATATTTCAAATTTAATTTCTTTCCTCCATGATATCGCTTCTTCTGTTTGGGCATCGTATCTTGGTGCCAATAAAATTTTAGGGTCTTCAAAGGATAATATTTCATTATCAACTTTCAAAATTAAAACTTCGTTCCGAATAAATTCTCGATAAATACTTTTTAAATGATCTTTTACTTTTCCAATGCCTCTTCTTCTTGGCATTCTATTAACATCAAATAATTCAACAATTGTATAATGATTTTTTTTATTGCAGCTATTTACTTCTACATCGAGTTCTTCAATTTTATTTTCAAAAATTTTTTTCATATCAAAACACACTTTCTTCTCTGTGTCTTCATTTAATGAAGTAGATGTAACACACCAACTATCCGCAAACCAACAAGCGGCTGATTTCATCCCCATTCCAAATTCAGAAAGACCGGTATTGTCTGGAGGTATTTCAGCGGCTCTAAAAGCTCTAGAATAATCGGATTGACCTATACCAGCTGCATTATCTCTAATTGTTATTTTGTTATCAGATTCATTAATTTCAATTCTAACTTCAAGCTTATAATTATCACCTTCAACATCTTTCAAAGCAATTTTGTTTTTAAGATAGCTTGCAATTGCATTATCAATAAATTCAGCTAAAGCAAACCATGTTTCATATTCCAAATATTTGAGAACAGATAGCATAGTTACTTGAGGCCTTATGCTTACTTTATCTTGCTTTTCCATGGAGTTTTGAGGGTAACTGATTATTTGGATTTGCAACTGTATTTAATTTATTATCTATTAAAAGTTGTGTAGCTATTAATTTTACTATTTTTGAATTAACAGCATTTCCAAGAGCCTTAAATGCTGCATTATCATTTGAAGGTAATTTCAAACCTGTCAATGATTGCAATTTTAATCCTTCAACTTTAGTAATATATCTTTTCTCCCAACCAATTATAGGGATCTGTGTATTAGTACAAACTAGCGATGGAAAAAAATCAGCTTTCTTTACTCTAATACCTGAAGCTCTAAACTGAATTATATAATTATTAATTTTACGTTTTCCATCTCCAACATTCCATTCTAATTTTTGCCAACTTTGAGACGGAAGAGTCGCAATTCTAGAAACCACATCTTGGATATATTTTTTATTGTCTTTATAAAACAATCTACTTTGTTTAATATACCTTCTTTTCCAAACAGGGAAATCATTCTCAACTCTTGCATAGCTAGGTAAATTAGCTAATTGTTGTTCTTTAGTCATTCCTTTTAAACTACATCCGAAATTACCTTTGTATTGTGCCAATTCCATTTCTGAAAGAAGATGCGGAAAACTCTCTTCAAAAGGATAAGTTGCACCAAACTCCATCCCCCAAATTGGAAAACCTGGTATTTTAACTTCTTTGGGAACAGAATCAATAAGTTCTTGCCAAAGTTTTATACAATCTTGATTAGCTTTAGATAATTTCTTTGCATCAGTAGGATTACTTTCAAGAAATTTTTCTAGTTCTATTACTGCTTTCCTACTCTTATCAACTTTATCAAAACTAAAATGTTCAAGTCCAATTAGCGAACCAACGATAAAAATACGTTGTCTATGTTGTGGAATTCCAAATTCATGTGGTGAATAATCTCTATGATCTACTGTATATCCTAATCGATCAAACTCTGCTTTCATCGCATTCCAAGTTTCTTCATTATTATGTTTTGCAATAAATCGCACATTTTCTAAAATAAAATATGTAGGAGTCCTATGTTCTAATATTTTTATAATCTCATCAAACAATGTACCTCTTTCATCCTCTCTACCCATTTGTTTACCGGCCTTAGAGAATGGCTGACAAGGAAACCCTGCACATAATATATCGTGTTTCGGTATACTATCAATATCATTTTCTACAATTTTTCGGATATCGCCTTGAATATTTATATCCTTTCCCCAATTCATTTTGTATGTCTCTCTTAGTACAGGATTAAGTTCACTCGCAAAGACACATTCATGCCCAAGTTCGTGCAATGCTTTATGAAACCCCCCAAGTCCTGCGAATAAATCTATAAATTTCATCTCGTCTAAATCCTTCTCTTGTATTTAATTTTCGCAAAATACAAAATCGTTTGCTCATAATTGAGTACCAACTTTTATACTAACTTATATGGTGATTGATAAAAAATAATGTGAAATTCATAAACTACGTCCAAAAAGCTATTAGAATGTTTTATTATTAATGTTGTAATCTATATAATTCTATAGCATTCCACTATATTTTATGTAGAAACCTTCTAAATTAACACTATTTCTGACAACATTTTGACAACAAAAACAAAAAAGCCACTGATTATCAGTGGCTTTAGTCATTAATTGTACCTAGAGTCGGAATCGAACCGACACACCTCACGGTACACGATTTTGAGTCGTGCGCGTCTACCAGTTCCGCCATCCAGGCATTATCTTCGCAGAAGCGATCTACATCTTCTATGTAGGGATGCAAAAGTAAGGATATTTTGCGGAAAAGCAAAGGAGGAAAGTACAAAGTATGGAGTACAGAGTACAAAGTATTGATTATTAGGATAAAATTATTTTTTTGAATGAATATGAACAAGCCACCTCTAGAAATTTAAAAGTACCCGACTGTCTATTGCTAATGTACATCTGAGGTATAAAGCTGATGTTGCTGATTCAGTACTTTGTACTCTGTACTCCATACTTTGTACTTACTAGAGACTAATCTACAAACCGTATCTGTACCTGACTGTCATACTGCAAGCCCAACAGTTCTGCTGCATTGCCATGACAAATCGCTATCTCCAGGTTGCCGCTGCTGTTGAATACTGCCACGCACTCCCCGCTTTCTACCGAATTATAAGTGGTAGAAATAATTTCTAACTGCTCTCTGGAAAACATCACCGTATAGGAACGAGCGTCATGCACTTTATCAAACATCTCTGTGGTAATGTTGGTGATCAAATTACCGTAATGGTCAATGTGAATGACTTTGCCCCAGATTTGATTTTTAGTAACCTTCACTTGCGGCAACATCATTGAACCCAATTGCTTTAATTCGACACCCATATTGTAAATGGAACTACCACTCGCCAAAGACACAGCTGAGGTAGCTAGCGTACTTCGCTCGGGGAAAACTGGTGCGTATTTATCGTCTTTTCTTAATTCAACAATTACAGTTGGAAGTTTATCGCTCAGCAAGGAGAAGAAACCCGTATCCATGCCCACGAAATAATGCTCTTCTAATTTTATGGCGACCATTTTCTCCTTGCCCGTCATGGGAGTATTGACACACACCAAATGTACGGTACCTTTGGGGAAATCTCTAAAAACATTGCGCATTACATACGCTGCATGCGGTATATTGAAATGCTCTATCTCATGCGAAATATCAACAATTTGCACGTTATGGTTGAGCGACAAAATTTTTGCCTTAATTGAAGCGACGTAAGGGTCACGCCAGCCAAAATCCGACATAAAAGTAATAATTGCCATAAACCAATCTGTCTTTTTAGTATATTTGATTATAAAGCGAAAAACGGTAAATCTGTAAAGTAAAAATACATTTTTTTATCGTGTTGTTCTAACATTAACAAGAATAGAATTGGTTGTAGAAAAAATAATTAATCTAGAAGATCTGCCGATTGCAGAATTCATGGGTGTTCATAATAAGAATATCAATGAAGTGGTTACAGCTTTCCCAAAGTCGAAGATTATCAGTCGCGGCAATGAAATAAAAATCATTGGCAGTATGTTGGAAGTTCAACGCATAGCGGATGTGATTGATACCTTGCAAATATACTTTCATAAATATGGGTATCTGGACGACAAATATGTACGTTCCATTTTAAGTTCGGATGAATTAGCTACGCAGCATGGCCTAGTGGTTGGCGAAGGCAGTACTGCTAGTACCAACATAGATGACGACATTATTTTGCATGGCAATAAAGGAATCATTATTAAAGCACGTACCATCAATCAACAAAAGATTGTTACGGGTATTCGTGATAATGATCTCATGTTTGTATTGGGACCTGCAGGTACAGGTAAAACCTATATTTCGGTTGCACTTGCAGTACGTGCATTAAAAAATAAAGAGATTAAAAAAATCATTATTACCAGACCCGCTGTTGAAGCAGGCGAAAGTTTGGGTTTCTTACCAGGTGATTTAAAAGAAAAAATCGATCCCTACTTGCGTCCTATTTACGATGCCTTAGAAGATATGATTCCGGCAGAAAAGCTGAAATATTATTACGAAAACAACGTTATTGAAATTGCGCCTCTTGCCTATATGCGTGGACGTACCTTACACGGTGCATTCATTTTATTAGATGAAGCGCAAAATACTACGGCCATGCAAATCAAAATGTTTTTGACACGTATGGGTAATAATTGCAAAATGGTGGTAACAGGCGATGGCTCTCAAATCGATTTGCCCCGCAATCAAAAATCGGGTTTGGTTGAGGCAACTAAAATCTTGAAAGGGATAAAAGGTATTGCCATGATTGAGCTGGATAAAAAAGATGTGATGCGTCACAAACTTGTCGAAAGTATTTTGGAAGCTTACGAAAAAGAAGAAAAGAAAAACGAATGAAATCGATAGTACTATTTTTAACATTTTTTTCATGTATCTGCTTTAATAGCTGGTCACAAACAGGCGGCAGATGCGGTTCGGAGGAATACATGCAACATTTAAAAGCAACGAAGCCAGAAGCTTTTAAGCAAATAAATGCATTCAAAAAGGAGTTGGGGCAACTCCAACGAAATTCGTTGAGAACAAGTGCAAGCACGGATACCGTTATTCACATACCCGTTGTGATACATGTTGTACATGATGTATTGAGTGGCACAATTGGTGGCAAAAACATCAGTGATGCACAAATACAATCTCAAATTACAGTGCTCAATAACGATTACCAACGCCTCAATGCAGATCAAGTTAATACGCCAGTAGGCTATCTACCCATTGCGGCAAATGTCAAATTGCAATTTTGCCTTGCCAACAGAGACCCATTTGGAAATTATACCTCTGGTATTACGCGTACCTACAACAATAAAGCAAGCTATGGTGTGTATGATGCAAGTTTGCTGAGCTCATTAACGTATTGGCCCAGCGATCAATATTTAAATATTTGGGTCTGCGATATTAGTGGTAATGTATTAGGCTATGCGCAACAACCCGGATCTTCTAGCATTACAGGATTAGACCCAAACGATGGAGTAGCAGAGACAGATGGCGTAGTGATTGATTATACAGCCTTTGGAACGATTGGCAACTTACAATCGAAATATAATTTAGGAAGAACTACGACGCATGAAGTTGGCCATTGGTTTGGCTTATCTCACCCTTGGGGCGATTACAATAGTGGTGATTGTTCGCTAACCGATTATTGTGCGGATACACCTCCTTGTGGAAATGCATTCACATCAGCTGTTCCGCTTTGTAGTAATATCCCCACCGGCAGTGGTTCGGTTGTATGTACTCCATCACGCATGATCCAAAACTATATGGATTATTCGGATGATGGATGTATGAATTTATTTACTCAAGATCAGAAATCGCGTATGCGCAGCACTATGGAATTTAGTGCAAGACGCTATGCCTTATTTTCTTCATTGGGTTGTTGCAACATCACCGGAACAATTTTAGCAGCTCCTTATGCAAAGTCATTTGAAGATAGCGACATCAGTTCAGATGGTTGGAGTAGCATCAACCCCAACAGCAGTAGCACATACACAAAAGGATTTGAATTAAATAACTACAGTGCTTTTGATAAAGGAGGTTATTGTACTTCGGTTACCAATGATAGTGTATATGTAGAGAGCATTCCAAATACGCATAAGTATTCAGTGAGTTATATTTCTCCTTACCTTAATTTAAAAACTGTACTATCGCCTACACTATTCTTTGATTGGGCTTATAGCCCCAAAGTAAAAAATGGACAAACCGACAGTATTGGTGTGTATGTAACACAAGGTTGTTCTAATAACTGGGTATTAATTAAACGCTTGTATGGAAACGACTTTACAAGTACGAATCAACAACGGTCTTTATTTAAACCTACAGCAGACGAATGGCAAACCACGGAAATAGACCTATCTACCTATTCCAATAATGCAGGTATGCGAATAAAGTTTGTATCTTTTTCGAAAGGAATAAATACATTTTATTTAGACAACATCAATATCACAGCTTCTTCCCCTACCTTGTTTGTAAACGTATACCCCAACCCCGCATCAGACATCATTAAAATTACGTCTGTATTTGAAGGAAAGAGAAACATAGATTATGTACTTTATAATTTACTTGGCCAACTGATATTAAAAACACAAGATCAAAATGTATACAGCTATACCAGAGAAATGGATTTGTCTGGCTTGGCAAGTGGTATATATATATTACAAGTTTCAGAAGGAAATCAAAAACTGGTTCGAAAAATAGTGAAGCAGTAAATTTTTAGTCTAGTATCAAAAAAAATACCCATCTTCCTTTCGACTAATATGTTCGCTTTAAGCGACGACATTAGTCGAAAGGGACCGAAAAAGCCCACACCCATTATCTTTCGTTAATATTTTGCAAATCAATTCTGCAAACCCCTCCGATTTACATTCTAATGCGTTAATTTAAAAGATTCTTTTAAACCAATTTTTAATCCTGTCAGCTATGGGAGAAATTTCACGGAAACATATTCCGATGTTGCGCTATGCTTTTTTTCTATTAATAGGAATTATTGTAGAACAGTATTTCCATATTCCTTTTTTATTGATAGCTACTATTTCGGTAGGCTGTTTATTATTTATTGTTTTCAGAATCGTAAAACCTTCTCGCACGTATCAAACAGAATTATTTATCAGCATCAGTATACTAATGTGTTGCTTAGGTATACTTAGGATGCATACTTGGCAACAAACAGAAACACATGCAATCAAAAAATTACGCATCAGTTCCTTTCCACAAAAACAATCCTTTCAAACACAATTCGAAGCGACAGAAATACATTCTTCCGCTCTTGATTTTTTTGATGCCAAAACATTTTTAGTAATCTGTAAGGACACAGCCATTCATCTTTCTTATGGAGATGTATTTACAACAACAAAAATGGCAATCCCCATAGAAGCACCTGTTCTTCCCTTTGAATTTGACTATAAGAATTATCTTTTCAGCAATGGTATTCAACAAAAAATTGAGCTTTGTTCAATCATCAAGGATAGTTCTCATGCACTATCAAACATCTTTTATCATTGGATAGAAATAAGTAGGAAGCAATTTAAAAAGTCTACTGCACAGATATTCACCACACCCCAATCGAAGGGTTTAGCAGAAAGCCTACTATTGGGCTATCGAGAAGAGCTGGATAAAGGAACTAAGGATTCCTTTCTAAAAAGTGGGGTATCCCATTTATTGGCTGTTTCGGGTATGCACACGGCATTAATATATGAAGCACTTTTTTTGCTTTTTATTCCCTTTGGAAGTTCTCAAAAAAGTCGTTTTGTGTTTTTAATAACGGCATTAATCGTATTGTGTTATTTTACATTATTAAGCGGTTGTTCCACATCCGTATTGCGCGCCTCCATTATGTGTGCCCTATTTGCAATAGCGTATGCATTCCGAAAACGTGGCAGCGGATTAAATACGCTTGGTTCCAGCATGTTAATTATTTTGTGGTGTAGCCCGTATCAAGTATGGAATCTAGGATTTCAATTATCTGTGTTGGCCGTTTTAGGAATTTTAACCTTGCATCAATATATTTCCAAACACATAGCATATAAGAATAAAATAGCACAGTATTTTATGGAAGGATTATCCATAACGGTTTGCGCGCAAATCACAACGCTTCCTGTTGTTTTGTATCACTTTCAATCCTTTCCACTTTATTTTATTCCTGCAAATATTATCTTAATTCCAATTTCTACCATTGGTCTATTTGCTAGTATGATAAGCATTTTTTTTGTGGGTCTTGGCGTTCCATTTACTTGGCTCTTTATTGCCACACAATGGATTATTGAATTGTTCGCAACCTGCGCGCATGTATTTTCTGAGTTGCCATATAGTAGTATTCAACCTATCTCTTTTAGTGTGCTTGAAGCCTTAATTGTATCGAGCATTGTTATCTTCTACATCCAATATCCTTTTATCTTAACGAAACGAACCGTAGCCATTGGTATATGTATCTGCTTCGTTTGGAGTGGATATCGGATACAACAAGAATACCTTCAAGAGCATAAAACAGAAGTAGTTTTCATCAGCAACGGAAAGCGATCTGCCGTACTTTCCATGCAAGGCTTAAATGCATCTTTATATACTCAAATCCCCGCAAAACCAGCCGATCTATCTCGGATAAAAGCATATTACAATCTCGCTGAAATTCAAGAATATACATCTCCACCAACATCCAGCGGTATGATAGCCTGTATTGCAAATGACAATATGCTTTGGATTACTAAAAAAAACTGCACAACTATTTCAGTACCCATAAATACATTATACTCTTATAAAGAATTAGACAGCAGCCGTTATCACCCTCAAAAATTTCATTCTTTAAAAGTAAAATCCGTTTTACATTTCAAATGATGTGATAAATTCTATGTATCTTTATTATATACTTCTATAATTATGGAATTCGTAAAAACTTACATTCACGAACGCATCGGATATATTAGCTTAAATCGTGCGGAAAAAAGAAATGCACTTAATTTTCAATTTACGAGTGAATTGAAAGAAGCATTTAAATCTTTTTCAGAAAACACGGCTGTAAAAATTATAGTATTAAAGGCTGAAGGACCTGCATTTTGTGCAGGCGCGGATTTAGAATATTTACAACAATTGCAACACAATACGTATAAAGAAAATTTAATAGATTCCACCCATTTGATGGAGTTGTATAAATTAATTTACACCCTGAATAAAGTTGTAATCGCTGAAGTAAATGGACATGCCTTGGCGGGTGGTTGCGGATTAGTAACCGTATGTGATTTTGCTTTTAGCATACCAGAAGCAAATTTTGGATACACGGAATCGAGGATTGGTTTTATTCCGGCAATTGTGATGAATTTTCTAGTTAAAAAAATTGGAGAAACACATGCGCGTATGATGTTGTTGAGTGGCAATGTTATTAAAGCATCGGAGGCTCAAAAATTTGGCATCATCAATGCCATTTATGAATCTGAAGAAGAATTAGAAGAAGAAGTAATGAAGTTCGCACAGCACTTAATTGCACACAATTCCGAAACATCTATGATGCTAACCAAGCAAATGTTATCAGAAATACATTCAATGCCCTTAGATGAAGCGCTAAGGTATGCTGCAGAAATGAATGCGACGGCTCGCAGTTCTGAAGACTGTAAAAAAGGAATTGCTGCTTTCTTAAACAAAGAAACGGTTAAATGGTAATACGTTGATTTGGCTGAGTAGATAATTTAAACTTATTTACTCGCTAAATCATAGGAAACAGCCATCGTCTTTTTACCCAACAATCCTTTTTTGCCAACTAAAATCAATTTGCTTTCCCACCAAAGTGTGTAGTTTCTTAATAACACCAAGCTATCGTCATTTTTGAGCGACAAATCTTTCACTTTATTGCCACTGAGTTCATCCCATTCAACGTATCTCAGCATGTTATAAACACCTGTTGAATTATCACTGGAAGCATATAACATACGAATCTTACCTGCATCACTTATATTCATAGAATAGGACGAATATAATGTTCCACCCGTAATATCGTTTACTTGATTTTTAGCAAAATAATTTTCCCAAAGCAGTTCATCGTTTTTGTTAAATGCAAGAATCACGACCGACTCAACATGGACTTTACCCAATTTAAGCATCCAGTTTTTAACATCGTTTACACTATTCGATTCATATCGATATCCTGTTATTTCCAAATCTCTTTTTTCAAGGACTAGAATAACTTTTTCGTATTCGTTTACATAAAAATCTGAGATTTGATAATTCACCCAATCCTCATCACTTGAAAATATTTTTGTTGAAGTATGTACCGCTTTAGCTGTTTGAATTAACCCTTCAGAAAAATCATGTATATTTAATTTTTCTACAATTTTGTCAGTAAAATTAAACTTCGAATACATAATTCCTGTCGCTTTTTTATTTGAAGTAATAATATTTGCAACGTATATAGCATCATCATTCAAAAACTGCAATTTAAGACCTTCTCTTTTTGCAATAGTACTTTGAATATCTAAAAACACCATATCTCTGGTTTGCAAATTGAATCGAACCAATACAATTCGTCCCAACTTATCACAATTTAGAATATGTAATTCTTGTCTATTATTTATGAAAATACCATAATTAACGAAATTATTATCAACACTAACTTTACCTTCTTGCAATACAGTCAACTTCGTATCTAGAATACTTGTAGTGGCAACAAGTGTTTTTAAGCTATAATCAAAGGTGTAAAATAGAAAGCTTTTTTTATCGGGCGAAAATTGAATGCTGTATTGATATTCAATTGGTGTATTAAAATTATACGTCAAATTACTGGATATCGCTAAATCAAATGTCTCCTTTGAACTGCCTTTGGCTGTATATTCAAGCCACTTATCTACGGTTTGTTCATTCAATACTTTTTCTTGTACTGAGGCTCCTGTTTCAGCATTAAAAATGTAGATTTTCAAGCCTTTCTTTTTTTGAATGACATCATGCAATTCAGAAAATAAAAACAATTGATTGTCTACCAAATGCAATTCTTTGTAATCTTCATTTACATCCACAGATAAAGGAACACTAAACAGAACGGCTAAATCCAAATCATATTTTTCTAATAAAAAATTGGAAGTGCCTAATACCCCTCCTTTAATTTTATTCAAACTTACAAATTGATTTTTGCCAACTTGAACTGTCAAGTTTTGTTGCGTAGTTTCCAAATTGGAACTTGCTACAGTATATTCAACATTTTTAGTTAAAACTTGGGCATGTGTTGTTAAACCAACAACAAAAAAAAGAACAAGCAAAATACGGTTCATTCGAATAAATTTTACACACCTATACATACAAATATACACGAATAGATTTTATAGTGAGTTTTATTTTGAGTTTAAAGCTATTAACAATTCATCAACAACTGTATATATTTCATCTAATTGTTGATTTGTGATGATATATGGAGGCAATATATAAATAATATTGCCTAATGGCCTCAGTAAAACCCCTCTACTTAGAAAGAAATCATTCAAAAAGTGACGTATTTCATGCTCATAATGTGTTGATCCATTTTCTGTTTGCAACTCTATGGCCAGTATTGTTCCCAAACATTGAATTCTCTTCACATTCTTATGATTAACAATTGTTAATAGAAAGGCGGCGTGTTTGGATTCAATTCGTGTAATATTTTCTTGACAGTCTACCGATTCAAATAGATTTAAACTCTCCAATGCCAAACGACAAATGGTTGCATTTGCAGTATAGGAATGTCCATGAAAAAATGCACGATGCAGTTGATCTGTTAAAAATGGCTTTTCAACTTCACGGGTACAAGTTGTAACCCCAAGCGGTAATAATCCACCGGTTATGGCTTTGGAAAAGCACATCATATCCGGATTTACTGTAGTGTAGTGTGATGCAAATTTCTTTCCTGTTCTGCCAAAGCCTGTCATGACTTCATCTGCAATACACAACACAT
This sequence comes from uncultured Cytophaga sp., assembly GCF_937863595.1. GTDB lineage: Bacteria > Bacteroidota > Bacteroidia > Cytophagales > Cytophagaceae > Cytophaga. The sequence goes on along the minus strand of NZ_CALMGQ010000009.1, from coordinate 15,459 downwards.
TATATTTTCGGCACAACAAAATCAACTTCGTTAACATTTCTGGCGTATAGATCCGCATGCCTGCAGTCCCTTGAATGAGCGGCTCATAGATAAATGCGGCAACTTCACCTCCACGTATATATTCTTCCAAGGTACTCAACACCAAATCATCATTGGTACCATCGGGAAAGGGAATGAATACTACCGGATTTAATAATGAATCAAACGCTTCTGTAAATAGTCCGCGTGCACTCACAGACATAGCTCCAAAGGTATCTCCATGGAAGGCACCTTCAATAGCAACAAAAGTTGTTTTATGCGCACCTTTATTTTTCCAATACTGTATTGCCAACTTCAATGCTACTTCTACCGCCGTACTTCCATTTTCAGAATAAAATAATCGCTGTTGTTCACATGCAATTGTTGCAAGCAATCGAGTAGCAAATTCAACCGCAGGCTTATGTGTAAAACCAGCAAACAAGGTATGATCTAACGTTAGGATTTGTTCGTGAACAGCTTTTGCTAACACTTCGTTTGCATGCCCATGAATATTTACCCACCAAGATGAGATACCATCTAATAGTTTGGTGCCATCGGCTAAATGCAAATACATTCCTTTAGCCGAAACAACTTCAGCCACATTTCTTTTGTTCAATAAAGGGGAATACGGATGCCACAGATGTGCTGCATCCGTTTCAATTATATTTTTATTCATACCAATGATCAAATAATTTTACAGAATATGCTTTTAATATTTCACTCGTTATTTTTTTTTCAGGATATACATGTAACAATTCTGTATAACCTGTTTTTTTAAGAATGATGGATTCGGTTTCTTTATTATCCGGGCCATTAAAAATGATTCCTTTCACTTTGATGTTTCGACGCTTCAATTCTTCCGCTGTTAGCAAGGTGTGGTTAATGCTTCCCAAATAATGATTCGATACTAAAATAACTTCAGCATCTAAATGTGTTATTAAATCTGCAACGACATCTGTATCGTTTAAGGGAACAAGTATGCCGCCAGCACCTTCAATGACTAAATCATTTCCATGTGTATCGGGTAATTGTATCGTATTCAAATCAATTACAACACCTTCGTCTTTGGCTGCAGCATGCGGTGAAGCTGGCATCTTTAATAGATAAGCCTCTGGATGTATCATAGAATAATCGCTATGCAATAATTGACGCATTGTATCGCTATCCGTTTGCTCGACACCTGCCTGAATGGGTTTCCAATAATCTGCCTGCAAAGCATTTGTAACAATGGCACTAATAAGGGTCTTGCCAGAATCTGTAGAGATTGCTGTAATAAAATATTTTTTCATAAATTAATGCGTAGAGTTTCAAGCAGGGTCTGAATTTGAGTTTCGGTATTATATGCATGTACACAAATACGCAAACGCTCCTCTCCTTTCTTTACCGTTGGTGATAATATAGGCCTTACATCAAAGCCGGCAGATTGAATGGAAGCGGAAACACGTTTTACAGTTTCCGTATCTTCAAATTTCAATACTTGTATGGGACTAGAACTTTTTATGTAACCTTGGTATGCACTCAAGCCAGTTGACACATTTTGAATAGAGGCATGTAGCGTCTTAATTATTTCTGCTGAATGTTGTACACGTTCAAAAGCTGCTTGTATCGAAAAAAAGGAATGTGGTGAAAAGGCTGTTGTATAAATAAACGACCTGGAAAAATTAATTAAGTACTCAATAACATTTGTTGAACCTACAACACATGCTCCATGTATACCCATTGCTTTACCAAACGTATGAATGCGTATATCTACTTGATCAGACAATTGTTCTTCGCAAACCAAACCTTGTCCGTTTATACCATAAATACCTGTAGAATGTGCTTCATCAACAATCACACAGGCATTGTATTTTTTTGCTATAGCACAAATTTCTTTTAATCGTGCTTTATCCCCATCCATGGAATAAATCGATTCTACAACTACAAATACATCGCCCTTTGCTTTTTGAATTTTATATTCAAAATCTTCTAGATTATTGTGCTTAAAAGAAATACGATCGGCAAAAGAGATGCGCGCACCGTCTTTCAAACTTGCATGAATCAATTCATCGTATAAAATGGTATCGCCTTTTTGAGCCAGTGCTGAAAGCACACCGACATTTGCAGCATAACCAGAATTAAATATCAATGCAGCTTCCGTATTAAAAAAATTTGCAAGGTACTTTTCTACAGACTGCGCCAAGTCTGAATTACCTGAAAGCAACCGAGATCCCGTTGAGCCATTGCAAATAGCTAAATCAGCAGCAAGTTCCTTTGCTTGAATATCCGCATGCAATTCTTTGCTACGTGCAAAACCCAAATAATCATTTGAGAAAAAATCAATCAATCCTTCCTTAACAAGTAATGTTCGGAATGAATTATCTTTTTTTCGGTCTTGATTCTTTTTTAAAATTTTATCTAAATATGACATAGCTATTTTATATAAATAAATGCGGCCCAATAATAAGGAGACGGATGTGTTTTCATTAATTCAAGTTGAGCTTTTCTAAATGCCTCTCCCGTATTTCTATTTACAACCCAATTTTTATAAAACAAATCCATTAATTGTTGTGTGCCTACATCACTCACCTGCCATAAACTCATCAACATATTTTCAGCACCTGCCAACATAAAAGATCGTTGTAAACCTAAAATTCCTTCTCCATTCATCTCTTGTCCCAAACCTGTTTCGCATGCGGATAATATAACCAATTGTGTATTTTTTAAATCCAATTGCATGGCTTCATATGCTGTTAATATACCATCATCTAAGGGGTTCCCGAAAGATTGATTGCTCAACGTATAATTTGACCCGGCCAACAAAATGCCAGACCGCAATAATGGATTCTCTTTATAATTTGTAACCGAATTTGAATTTTCGTCTATCTCGTAATCTTTAACAAAATAGCCATGCGTTGCTATATGCAATATGGAGGGACTTATCAATTTTTTAATTTCAGTTTCACTGGCGTTATCACCTAATAATACGTGCGTTTGAATACCCGTTTTTTGTAAAATACTGGCAATAGATTCTACCTCAATTTTAGTTGCAGGTAAGTCATTTAACTGATACCCTCTTAGCAAAGAGTCTTGAATATTGTTTTCATTTAGTTGCGTAGCATCTTCAGCAGCAGTAAGTTTTTTATTATAATTGGGGTATCCAAATAATATAGCATCGTTATTTTTAAGATTGCTTTTCGGTACAGTTACTGTCAAATTTCGTAACAAGGGTACTACTTGAATATTTCGTTTCTCTAGTAAGTATGTACCGTCTGGCAATTTCAATGCAGGCAAACTTATTTTATTGTATATACCATCTGGAGACAGATATACAACTGACTTATTTAATAAATACTGATCAATTTCTTTCCAATAGGCTTCAAAATATTCTTCAGAAACTTGTCCAAATTTAATCGCATTTGAAAACCCCTTATAATATTTTTTTTCAAGTTTATTGCCGTCTTTTAAAACTACCATAATTGGATTGGTAGTTGTTTCTTTCGTCAAGATTAAAGCCACATAAACAATCGAATCTGTCCAAGCTTTATCAAATAATTGAACACGTACCAACTGCACAGCAGCTTCATTTTCTTTTAAATTTCGCTGAATATCTTTCCACGTAATATTTTTAATTTCTCTTGAAATTTTAAAAGCGGAAGATTTCAAAACAATTTCTTTTTCGAGATCATTCACCTCTGTTTCTAATTTTGGCAAATCTATTTCATTCTCTTCAATTTGCAGCTTTGTAAAATTATAATACGTGGCTAACTCTTGGCGTTTTGTAATCCATTTTTGATAGAGACGCAACAAAGTCGTATCTCCTTGCTGTATGATTTTATTTTTCAATTCAGATGTATAATTAAATACAATGGATTTCGTAGCCAAGGTATAATCATACATAGATGCTACTAAATTTGGGTTATTGAGGTGCTCCTTTACACAAATAGAATTATAAAAATCAAACTGATCGTATATCTTACCCCAATACTTCAATTTTTCTGATTCGCTTAAAAATGTAAAATTCGTGTACAACAAGGAAATGTTCATATCTAGTACTTCTTGCGTACTTTTAATTGCTTTATCAATATTACCTGATCGATAATCCAACAGAGCTATATTAGAAAAACAATTCCAATAAGTAGGATGTTTTCTTCCTAATTCCCGATCGTATATTTTTAATGCGTGTGTAAATTGTGTTTTTGCATTTGCAAAGTCTTCTGTTTGCGAATACAATTCGCCTATATTATTGTACGTATCGGCAAGTTCTAAGGCATTCGATATACTGTCCTGTTCCATTGAAACCAACGATGCGTTATAATATTGAAGAGCTACAGCATATTTCTTCTGCTTAACAGAAACCAATCCAATATTATTTAATACTCGAGAATAGTTTGGATCTGCAATTCCATAATATTTTTTATAAAACGTTAAAGATTGATTAAAATAAACAAGAGCATTGGAATAGTCATTTGTATATTCGTAAATACTAGCCATGCTATTTAAATAATTTCCATATTCAGGATACGTTTCACCTTTATACCTCTTAATTAATTCTAATTGCGTCTGCATCGTAGTGGTCGCTTTGGAATAATTACCAAGCCGAGCGTACAATAGCGCTAGATTGTTCATCGTATTCCAATAGGTTACCTTACCTTCTACACCCAATGATTTTTTAAGTACTAAAGATTTCGTATAAAATAATTCTGCGTTTTTATAATCCGATTCTTTATCATAAATATTGCCAATATCATTCATAGCCTTAGCATATTCCAAGCTATTTTCTCCTAATTTTTCTTTTGTAATCGATGCTGCTTTAAAAATATATTTTGCTCCTTCTTCATAAAAACCAAAATCTAAAAATAAGATCCCCATATTATTCAATACCATTGCATACTCTGAAGAGTTCGATCCAAACACATCTTTGTGTACCTCTAACGATTGCGTATAATATTTCTTAGCAGTTTCAAAATCAGAAATGTCATGATATAGATTTGCTATGTTATTCAATAAAATTGCAAATGCCTCTGTTTTTAAAAATTTAGACACATTCATTAATTCGTAACTTGTAATATAATTCTTTTTTGCTTCTGTTATTTTACCTAATGTAGTTTGAATATACCCCAAATCAGAATATAAAGAAGCAAGCAATAAGGTACTATCCGTAACATGCTCTTTTATAATTTTTATAGCTTTACTCGTAGCTAATTCTGCATTCGTTACTTTATTGCAGTTCAATAAAATATACGATTCATTTTGAAGAGCATTGGCATACTCGTAAGATTGTGTTCCTTTTGTGGAAGCAAAAATTTCAATAGCTGAATGTATGTATAATTCGCTATTGGGACAATCAAACATATAATAATATACAACAGCAATATCCAATAGAGACTTAGCATGTTCTGCAGTCTTTATACCATATTTTTTCTCTGTGATGCTTTTTATTTCATTCGATTTTTTTAGCGCTTTTGAATACTCACCTTGCGCTATAATACGTTCTAATTCGACACGTTGTTGAATTAGATCTTGACCAAACGTTGTTATCGCAAAGAGAAATAAACAAATTGAAAAATACATTCGAACTTGCATATAGAATTTATTTATATAAATAGAGGGAAACAACATGCCTGCTCCCATCTGTTTTTTTTATTTTTTTTAAGATAAAATCGCACTAAATTTCATTGGGAGAATCTTGTCCAGATTTCCATGCGTTCAAATTATCCATCGTTGTTTGAACAATGCTATCCAATGCATTTGTTGTTAAGAAAGCCATATGTCCTGTAACTAAGACATTCTTAAATGTCAACAACCGCGCAAATACATCATCTGTTGGTATGGACATGGTATGGTCATTAAAAAACAATCCCTTTTCCTTCTCATAGACATCAATACCTAAAGCCCCAATTTTACCAGACTTTAAGCCTTCAATCGCATCAATCGTATTGATAATCGGTCCTCTTCCGGTATTGATGATATATACACCATCTCGCATCGTTGCAATCGCATTGCTATTGATTAAATATTTTGTATGCGCATTCAATGGCGCTTGAATAATGATTATTTCTGATTCTCTAAACAATTCATCTAAGGATACATATTGCAAGCCGTATTCTTTAGTGTAAACTGCGTTAGGCTGCGGATCATACGCTATTAATTTGCATCCAAAACCTTGCAAAATTTTGGCTGTAATACCGCCTATTTTACCAACGCCAATAATGCCGACTTTTTTATGATGTAGATTAAAACCAACAAGTGGATCTAATGTAAAATCATACGATTTGACGCGTTTATCTGCTTCAACTATTTTGCGTGACAAGGTCAATAACATAGCAACGGTATGCTCCGCAATAGCATTTGGCGAATATGCGGGCACGTTACCAACATGCAAACCCAATTGATGTGCAGCAACATGATCTGTTTGATCGTGCCCCGCAGCCCTAATGGCAATAGCTCTAACGCCTAGTGCTGAAAGTTTTTCTAAAACAGGTTTTGAAGCATCGTCGTTTACAAAAATACAAACTGCAAATGCCCCTCTTGCTAAATCTGTTGTGTCTATGTTAAGTGATTCTTTTACAAATTCAAATTCAAAAGAAGGATCTGATTGGGACTGAAAATGGGTAATATCATATTGATTTGCACTATAGACAATAACTTTCATATGCTGGGAGAAATTAATTCAATGTAAATAAGGGCTTTTTAAATGCAAGAATGGTGTAATATACGAATTATAAAAATAAATGCCCTTTGTGACAAGCAAAGGGCATTTTGAAAATAAACTATAAACTATAAACTACATTAAACTAAAACACTATTCTTTATTGACTTGTATTACCATCTTCAATTATTTCCCCTTTAATCGATAAAATCGTCGTTGCGGGAGAAGTATTGGTAATGATTATTATATTCTTTTGAAACGAACCAGACTTATCAACGATTTTAAAACCACCACGTATGATTGCTGTTCTACCAGGTTGAATAGCATTTTTAGGCCATTCCGCTAAGGTGCAATCACAGGACGTTTTTACATCATTAATCTGTAAAGGTTCGTTACCTGTATTTGTAAAGCTAAAACCGTACCAAAGTGTATCTGTACCAGCCTGAACATGACCAAAATCATGTGCTAGCTCCTTAAATTTCACATCTGCTTGTGCATTTGAGTAAAACACAGAAGTAAATACGAACGCAAGTATGAGATAAATTCGAAACATAAGCATTATTTCACAATTACATAAAACAAAGCAAGTATTGTGCCATAATAACAAATTGATACTTTCTTTGGTTTCACAATCTCTTTATTAACTTGTACGTACTACATATATGAAAAATGAAAGATATATGCCCTCTGAAAACATATCGAAAACAAATCTGTGGAATGTTTTTTTGAAGAATCATTCTGATGCTACTTTTGAAGAGATTTATTCGTTTTTCAAAAGTATGTATTCTGACGGAGCCGTTCCTATTATTTGGGTACCCGAACAATACCCAATTCCATCTAATCTAAAAAAATGGATGGAAGAAATGAATATGTCCTATACAGAATTTTACACATGGTCTATCCAACACAAAAATTTATTTTGGGAACGCATTATTAAAGACATCCCCTTAAAGTTTACAACTCCTTATACATCCGTTTTAGAAATTGCCCCCAATCCAGATGACTGTATATGGCTTAAAAATGCCCGCTTCAATATTGTTGAAAGCTGCTTAGCGGCAGATCCCAATCAAATAGCAATTTACTTTAAAAGTGAGCAATCAACCGTAATTGAAACAGTAACGTATACCGATTTAACCAAGCGCATACAAAGTCTTGCGACAGGTTTAAAAGAGAAAGGATTTAAGGCACAGGATCGAATTATTCTGTATACCCCATTCAGCATTGATGCCATAATATGTTATTTAGCATTAATATATATTGGTGCTGAACCTGTTTTGGTTGCAGATAGTTTCTCTTCAATAGAATTAAAAAAGCGTATGGAAATCATTCATGCCAATGCAATTGTAACCACGGATCAATATATCTATGCAGACAAAAACATAGACGTGTTATCAAAAGTACTAGATGCGAATCCCGCATCCATTATACTTATTGATTCTCAGATACAACATGCTGAAAAGATTCGAAATAATAAAAATGATTTTTTAATTCATGAATTATATTCTACATCATCCGAAGTAACGAAATCCTATTACCATTCAAGTTGTGACAATATATCTATTTTATTTTCTTCTGGAACAACCAAAGAGCCCAAAGCAATTCCGTGGAAAGCTACTACGCCAATTAAATGTGCCGCAGACGGTGCATTACTACAAGACATACATGAAGGTGATGTTGTAACGTGGACCAGTGGAATGGGCTGGATGATGGCCCCATGGTTAATCTTTGCAAGTTTATTAAACAAAGCGAGTATAGCCATTTACAATGGTGCATATTCCAAAAAAGGATTTATAGACTTCACAATTCAAACCAAGGTTACTGTATTAGGAACAATACCCTCAGTTGTTAAGAGTTGGAGAAATCAAGATTTCGGAAAAATTAAAGATTGGAATATTCGTGTATTTAGCTCTACCGGAGAACCATCGGATCAAGAAGATTACGTGTACCTAAGTTACATGAATGATTTCAAAGCGCCAATTATTGAATACTGTGGAGGCACTGAAATTGGTGGTGCATATATTAGCAGTGTGGTAGAACTACCCAATGCAGTATCCTACTTTAATACGGCTACACCAGGCACAGAATTCATTCTTGTTACAGACCAATATACAGCACTAAGCGAAGTGGGCACTGGAGAAGTATTTATCATTCCCCCTGCGATGGGCTTGTCACAAACATTGCTAAATAAAAGTCATTACGAAGAATATTATTCAAACCTTCCTGAAATAACGGACTATCCAATCTTAAGAAAACATGGAGATGGTTTCCACCTTCATAAATATGGCAATATTCTATATTATAAAAGTATTGGAAGAACAGATGACACAATGAATTTGGGAGGCATCAAAATAAGTTCCATCGAAATTGAAACGGTAATCAATCTTCATCCGGATATATATGAATGTGCAGCTATTGCCTCACAAGATAAAACTGGCGGTCCAGAGAAACTTGTACTCGTAATACAACTTTCCAATAAACTGGCAGATGAAGCCGTTCTTAAAAAAGAACTTCAGAAAATGATACAGACAGAACTGAATCCGCTTTTCAAAATCAGCAACATTTATTATAAGAATTGCTTACCAAGAACAGCATCTAATAAAATTCTACGAAAAGAATTAAGAAAAGAATTTAGTAGCTAAAGGCAATTATACCTAAAATCAAATTTACTACAGAATTCAACCAAAATGTCTACAGAATCCTATTGTATACTTGTATTGTAATATATATGTGAATCTTTATTAAATAAGTACCACTATGAAAAAAATAATCGCATTATGTACCATCGTATTTACACTAATTGCATTTAGCGCATCAGCAGCAATTTCATCACAAGGTCATAAATACAAAAAACCTAAAGCAAAACATCATCGCTCTCACACAGACCCATCTTATTCAAATTAATAGATTGATTAATAATAGTAGTTTCCCCGATTCAGTTTAGTTAAAGTAAAAAGGATAGCCCGAAAGAGCTATCCTTTTGCATTGGATGGTATTTTTATTTTATAATTGGATATCGCTTAATCTTAGAATGAGTCATCATACACATTGCACGATAAACTATGCTAATTGTATGTTATTCAATTCCAACTTTGCAGCTTCTAACCAATCTGTTAATTTTGAATCTAACGAAACTTTTAATCCAGCATAATAATCAATTCCTAAACAAAGATTATTTTTAAATGTATTGAAATAGGTGATTTGTTTCGCTGTAAAATTCAGTTTGCATTTATTAATTTCATTTTTCAAATAATCCACATAGATATTCAATTCATTGATAAAAACATGTGGTCGAGGTAAATCATTCAATAAATTATTTCTACCATAAATATGTCCGACCATTTCTTTCAACGTAAACACACCCGAGAAGTATGCAAGATTAGGCCCTGGACAAATTGTTACAGCACTTAATTTATACATAGGCTTTTCCTTTTTCACAAGTAGTGTTGACACGCCTAATCCGCTGCACAAACAGTCCAATTCTTGAATTCTATCTATCTCTGATTTTTTATCTTCTTCTTTTAAATCACTTCCTTGCAACTGTGCAATCTTCAATCCTTGATATTTTAACGAAGCTGTACATATAGGTTTTTCTGTAAACTCTGTATTAAAAGATAAGAACTTTAAGTAACACGGACTACCAGACTTACCATCTTCAATCCTTTTTTTACGTTGTTTGTCGGAACTTGTATTTCGAACATTATTAAAAGGAACACCTAATGGTGATGCATTACTCAAATAATAATCTTCTTTTTTTGCATGCTCTAATAAAGACAAGGTTTCTTGATCTACATCCGTAGCTTCCGGAACTAATAAGAATGGACTTCCCCAACCAACGCTATCAACGTTATAATAATCAAGTAATAATTCTTGTTCTTGATTTGTACCAACACCACCTTGAACAGAAATTTTTATAGACGGAATAAAGTCGTTTAATTCTTCCCCTTTTTCTGATAAAGCTTTTTTATAAATATCAATTAATTCTACATACAAACTTTCACGATTGTTTTTGAATTGTTCCAATATAGGTCCCATCAATAAACCATCTGTAGCAAAAGCATGCCCACCACAATTCAAACCAGATTCAATTCTGAATTCAGAAACCCACAATCCTTTCTTTGCAAATATTTTCCCTTGAACTAAAGCAGATCTATAATCACTTACTTTAATAACAATTTTCTTGCGCATATTATTAGATGGATAGAAATCACGGAAATTTTCACAATAGGTATACAACCGTGGATTCATACCTGCAGAAAAAATAACAGATGCTTCTACCGTACTGTTCGCAAAGCCCCTTAATGCAGCCATTGCATCATTGAATTCAGGAGCCATAGCTTCATTTTTAGCATCATAATTAACCCTATCAAGCTTGGTCATGATGTTCACATCAATGCAACCTTTGGCCATTCTAGTGCGCAACACTTCTTGTAATTTAAATTTATCTTCTCCATCAAGCGCATCCATTTCAACATAAAGGGCTTTTAACGGACTACTGTCGGGCAACATTTCAAAATATTTAACAATATCAGAATCTCCACTAAACGATTGAGATTTAATTTCATCAAATTGTCTACTTACAATCGTATCTAATATATTCAAATACGAAGTAATACGTCGCGCTCTATAATCAACTTCATTGGTTTTAATTTCAACATACGTTTGGCCTATAAATTGAGTGTAATACTCTCGAAGTCTTTCAATGACATGATCTTCTATGATTGAAACTACCGATGATATACCGTAACGCGCAACTTTAACAGGAGAATCTATGGTGTATCCAATTCCCATTACTGGAATATGGAATGTATGTATTTCATTTTTTGTCATAATCGAATTGAATTTATTGAACACGTTAAATCAATAGCATTGTCTTGAAATTAAACGCAAGAATCGCTTGTTTAAATATATTATAAATCTTTTTTTCTGAACTTTATTAATGACAATCCAAACGGCAATGCTATCCAAGAAAATAAGAGTAAGAATGAAACAATCAGGCCACCATTACTTCCAAAATAAAGTTTAAAGATAGCGCCGGTATACCCCATCATTGCTGAAACATCCAATTCAAGTAATATTAATACTCTAGACAAATCAATTGGATTTAATGAAGTCAATACAACCATATATTTTTCAATTGGATAATCAGCAAATTGAAATAATAGAAATAATACCAAGCCATCAAATAACAAGGAGAAGTACAACCACAGTAAAATGGATATGCCAATACCTTTTGCTTTATCTCTCGTTATAATGGTGCTTAGAAATGCAATAGCAACAAATATTACGGTAATAAACATCCCTACCAGTATCATCATATATGCTTTATCCCATTCAGAGAATAGCAAAATGGGTATGCCTGCACCAATAACAAAAGCAAAAATCAAACTCAATGAAAGTCCCAGAAAAAGACTAATCCATATCTTACTTCTTTTCAAGGGATGACTTACCAATAGTTCAATAAACTCATTGCTGTTGTATACATAAATCGTAGAAAATAAAATAGAAACTAAGGGTACCGCCAACAATATGATGTTTAATAAGGTCAACAAGCCTTTAGAATTATTGTCTTCTAAACTTAAGGTACTCCATGCAAACAAGGCAAGAATTAAAGTATAGAGAATTACAATCTTATTCTGAAAGATGTCTAGAAATACATATTTTAAAATCCGATTCATTTGATTTAGTTTTTTAAAATATGAATGATCGCTTTAGAGGTTTTGTCTGTACCCGTCTCATTTTTCAAATCATCTACAGATTTGTGAAACATGAGTTTACCTTCTTGCATAAATACAATATGATCTACAAGCTCATCCAATTCACTTAACAAATGCGAAGTAATGATAATAAGCTTCCCTTTTTCTTTTTCTTTGAGAATTTTTTGTTTTAAAATTTCCGCAGCAAGTGGATCCAGTCCTGCTGTGGGTTCATCCAATATTAATACATCGGGATTAAATAAAAATGCAAGCGTTGCACTAACCTTTTGGGTTGTACCTCCGCTTAAAGTACCCATTTTTTTATTTTTCAATTTGTCAATTTCAAAATCAACGTATAACTCTTCATCCAAGGGTTGATTTGTATTACGAATACTTTTAATCATGAGTATAATCTGATTAATTGTCATATTTACGGGATACTTACCTATCTGTGGCATGTATCCTATTTTTTCTCTATATAAAAAATCATTCGAAATAGATTTGCCACCAATCGCAATTGTACCAGAATCTGGCAATACCATACCCAATATGCTTTTAATAAGAGTTGTTTTACCACAGCCATTCGGGCCAATTAAAGCAACACATTCTCCTTTTTCTAAATTCAAATTTACTTGATTTAGCACTTGAAGCTTTCCAAATTTTTTAGAAACAGTATTAATTTCTATCATAACTTTAATGAATGCATTAAGGGATTTAAATCAACAAAATTATCAGGCGTTAAGCTAGGCATAACCTTTTCAGACTTATCAAGCAAGGACACAATAAAGCTTCTAAATAATAACATCGCTGAAGGTATCTTTTGAACAATAATAGAATACATACTTAAGGGATGATATGGAATATCTCCAATATTATCTTTATTTAAATCATAGCCCTCATATTTATCCCAATAGTTGCTATCAAAAGTGTTTGATACCAAACTACCACTGGTACTAATATCAAAAGTATTTCCTAAAAAATTATTGTAACGCAATACATTTCCAGTGCAATTGGATTGCAAACGCAATGCCCAACCATTATTTTGAAATACGTTATTTTCTGCTTCAATCCGATTCGTTCCGTCCATTAATACTGCAGTCGTATTTTTAAAAAATTTGTTTCCTGCTAAATAACAATCTGAAATTTCTTTTAATAACAATCCATAGGAAGCATCTCCCCAGTTCTGTTCAAATTTATTATTAACCATTTTTACATTTTTAGAAAACATAACTGCTACACCTGCTCCATTATTTTTAAAAACATTTGTGATGTAGGAATCGCTATGTGAAAACATAAAGTGTAAACCATAGCGTACATTATCTTGAGAAATATTTCTCCAAACCAAAGAACCCGTAACGAACTCCAAATAGATACCATCTCTATGTCCAGTAATGGTATTTGCAATAATTAATAAGCTATCACTATACCAACAATGTATACCGTTTCCTGAGCTGGTTTCTCCAATGGCATGCGCTACTATGGTATTATTTTTAACCAAACAATGTGAACTATATTGAAGATAAACCGCAAAAAAATTATCTGTGAATTTATTATTTATGATATTCACATAATTAGATTCATATAGCTTAATACCCGCTGGATCATCCAATGTTTTCTGGCGAGAATTTTTAATATGTAAACCATCAATTGTTACATAAGCAGACTTTACAGAGATTACTTCGTCCTTGAATACCCCATCAAGAATGGGATAATTTTCCCCTAAAATATACAGTGGCTTGTCGACTAAAATATTACCTTCTCTATAGACCCCTGATTTAATGATTAATGTATCACCGGCATTACAAGTTGCTATTCCCTTTTGTATGCGGACTATTTTTTGCCCATACCCCACCGTCAACGTCTTTGAAAAGACAAAATGGCTTAAGAAAAACACGAAAATAATACCTATACTATATTTCATTTTACTGAATTAATAATTCATCCCAAGAGACAATTTTCGATTCTGGATATGTTTGTAACAATTTATCAGCGTCCTCCTTTGTCTTTACTGTAGCTGTATTACCACCCATAGGGCTTTTAAAAAATTTACTCTCAACTAAAAAGCTATTAGCAAGATTTATAAATTCCATATTTCCGTTAAAATCATGGACATAAAAATATTGTGATTTAACGTTTGTATTTTCTTTATGGTATGAAACCATACAATGCACATCATCAAATTTATAACACCGACCTTTTTCTGTAATAATTTCGGAACAAAATTTACTGTCTGAAATTGTCATCTTGCAATAATCACATGCATCTTTATTTAATTGAATAGGTACAGGTTTTGAATAATCACATGACATACTTGTTAAGCAAATCATTGTAATTAATGCAATGGTATTTACGCTATTCAAGTTTAATATTTTTTTAATTTTTTTATTTTCAATCAAGATTGCACATAATAGCAACAATCCTGAAATGACAAAAAACCAGCCGCCGATATCTGGAATAGAATACGCACCAAAATTTAATAATTGTTTAAAGCCGATTAATGGAGGTTGATATGCCATACCAGGAACAACAATAGCTGCATGCGGATCTAAGTTATGTCCGTAGTCATACTCCCATCTCCAGAAGTCGATCATGGATACAATACCAAATAGTAAAAATGTTATAAATAAAATATACAATACTTTTTTATTCCCCCAAAAAGTATTTACAAATGCAAGCAAAGCAAAGAAGCCAATAATATACGGCAATATTGTGAATTCAATAAAATTCTCTGAATGAAGTGTACCCATTCCGATGTAGTGGTTCAGACCATTAATAATATCAACCTGTCCGGCTAGTCCATACGTATACATTTTCAATACCAAGCCTTCAGGATATTGAGGAGCCTGGAGCTCAATCATCCAAAGTGGAAGAAATATTGCTGCGATTAATAATAGAGCAGTAACGAACAGAAGTATTCTTGATATTTTACTAATGGAGGTATTCATACGATACTTAAATTTATAAATAAGGGGTAGTTAACTAAATTAACTACCCCTTAAATTAAATGATAGTTACTTAAGGACTGTTGTATTTTTACCTAATGTAAAAGATAATGGCACAGTGCTTCCTGCTGGAGATACACGTACATATCCTTGCATTTCTTGGTGTAAGGCACTA
>NZ_CALMGQ010000008.1 GCF_937863595.1 uncultured Cytophaga sp. | reverse complement strand
ACCCTCAGCAGCTGATTCTGCAGTATGCACATCATACAATTTTCTGAAATTTGCTTTAAATGCTACCAAATTATTGATTTCGTCATCAATATACAGAACCTTAATTTTTTTATCCACCATAGCTTTCAATAAATTAACCTATTAGTATTCTTTGTACGAAATTAAATAATAAATGATAGGTCCTTATTAAAAATGATATTTAATTTAGGGAGAATATTTTATGCTAGATAACAAAAAGGCTACTATTTAACGTATAAGACTATATTACTTCTACTTTAACAAAAAGATATTAATAAAATAAATAATAAATTCAATAACAATAACTTACATACTATTTTTAGATGGAATTATTAGATAATTTAATGGTTAAGCAAAAGTTTACACGGATTAAAATAAAATCTTTACTTTTCTAATTTATTGTCTCAAATTATTGAATTAATTATGCTTAAAATATCTTAATAAGCTAATGATTAATAACTTATATATACATAACAGTATCAATTTAATCTAAAATGATTAAAATTAGAGTATTTAGAGCTATTGATGATATTGAATCTTGTCAAAAATACCTTGAGGGACATGTAAGGGTTTTAAAAATATTTGGTATTACGATGATTACTTCGGCAAATATTGAATGGTTTTATGATCCGAATACCTATGTAATTATAGCAGAATCAGAAGATGGTGTAAAAGTATATGGAGGTGCACGCATACAAATTGCTAATAGCACCTTCCCTCTACCTATTGAAACTGCAGTTGAAGAATTTGATAGCTCTATACATGAATTAGTAAATAGACTTGCTGAAAATGGTGGTACGGGTGAACTATGTGGCTTGTGGAATTCAAGAGAAGTTGCTGGTTATGGATTAGGAAGTATTTATTTAGGCAGAGTTGGAGTTGCAATAGCTAAATTTTTGAATTTAAATTCACTTTTTGCTTTATGTGCGCCTTCTACAGTGAAAAATTGCATGCAAGTTGGTTTTAAAGTTGAAACCAGCCTTGGAAATGAAGGACTATTTTATTACCCCAAAGAAGACCTTTTAGCTACCGCAGTTATTTTAAAAGATGTTGTACAATTATCTTCAGCAGATCCATTTGAGCGCGAATGCATATTTGATTTAAGATTAAATCCACGTCAAACAACTATACAAGATTCAGCTAAAGGAGAAATGAAAATTGAATTTGATTTAGTTATTCCTCATAAATGAAAAAAATGCGTGATTCAAAAATGTTGTTAGAAGCACTTGCTACAATTGTTGGCCTCAATAATGTAATAAGTAGTGAAGTGTATCTATCTGAAATTGAAACTGCAACTTATTCAACCAATCAAAAAATCAATTGTGTTGTTAAACCCAGAGATAAATTTGAATTGCAAAAATGCATTGTACTAGCCAATGAATATGAAGTTTCAGTCTATATCATTAGCGGTGGAAAAAATTGGGGATATGGATCAAGAGTCCCTGTTTGGGACCAATCAATTGTTTTTGATCTAGCCCATCTAACTGCTATTAATGATTACAATGAAACGTTAGGGTATGTTAAAATTGAGCCTGGTGTAACATATAGCCAATTATTTTCTTTTCTCAGAAAGAAAAACTCTGAACTTCTTATAAGTATTACAAGTAGTAGTAAAGATTCAAGTATTGTTGGGAATATAATGGAGCGAGGAATCGGCACTGGATTGTATGCTGATAGACTTTCAAATGCGTGTTGCTTTGAGGTACTTTTACCAACTGGTGAATTTATAACAACCGGATTTGGAAATAAATCAAATGCTGTCTCTGCTAATGTATATAAATGGGGCGTAGGCCCATACACCGATGGACTATTCACTCAATCTAATTTAGGCATTGTTACCGAATTGACACTTTGGTTGATGCCTTGCCCAGATTATTTTCAATTATTATTTTATCAAATCAACGATCTAGATAAATTTTCATTTTTTACAGATTCATTACAAAAATTAATGATGAAGGGGCTTGTTAGACCTACCGTTTCATTATTTAATTTCCATCGAATAATTGCTACTGTAGGCAAATATCCTTGGGAACATAGTGATGCTATTTCAAAAACAAAAGCAATAAACAAAATTGAACTAATAAAAAAAGAAGCCAACGCAGTTATTGATGTGGGGCTATGGAACGGTGAAATATCTGTTAGAGGCATAGATAAAGAACATGCTGATATGCAGACTAATTTTATTAAAAAGACTATTGCCCCTTTTATAGAAAAGCTTGTAGTATATGAATTTTCTAAAAATGAAATGCTACTGTTATTGAACGAAGATAAGGATACAGTTAATACTGAAAATCAAGATGAAGATCTCGTAAAAAATTTTCTTATAAAAAAATATTTAGGCATTCCAAGTGATAATGCTATTCATCAATGTTATTGGAAAAAAAAGGGAGAGATTCCTTTACTATTAGATCCAGATAAAGATGGATGTGGACTATTATGGTTTAGCCCTATAGTTCCATTCCAAAGCGTTTATTTAAATAAAGCAATTAATACGATTGAATCTATAGTTGAAAAATATGGATTTGATCCTGCTATTTCACTCCAATGCATGTCCGAACGGTGCATACATATTATTGCTTCTATTTCTTGGGATAGAGAAGTAAAGGACGAAGATGAAAAGGCTATTAACTGTTACAAAGAATTGAGAAAAACACTAAACGAAGCAGGCTTTCATTTTTATAGAGAATCAACTTTATCGATGATTGAACCACATAATGATAATAATTATGATTATTTTTTACAAAAAATTAAAAAAAGCCTTGACCCTAAAAATATTTTAGCACCAGGTAGGTATATTAAAAATAAGAATTTATGAGTAATCGTTTGACAATATTTTTATTATTTATTTCAATTGCTCTATGTTCAATTAAATTAAAAGCAGAAAATCCTGATAAAACGTTCGTATTTTATGATAGTATAAAAACTATACGGATAAATGGAGAAAAGTACTTTGATATTTTAGAAGATAAATCTGGGATTCTTAATTTTTCACAAATTGCTCAAAAGCAATTTAAAGGCTGTACACAGAAAATCCCCAATTGTGGTGTAACATCATCAAACTTCTGGATAAAGTTTAAAATTAAAAATGCTTCATCAAATAGCGACTTGCTTTTGGAATTAGCTCAACCTACCATCAATGAAATAGAATTTTACATTGTTAATAGTACTGGAAAAATTGAAAAGATTAAATCAGGTATACATATACCTTTTCAAAACCGAAAATATCAATGCACAAATTATATTTTCGATCTTAATATTGCTCCTGAACAAACCAATACATATTATATAATGGTTAAAAGTGGGGATCAGATTATGATTCCAATTTCAATAGGAAAAGCCCAATTTATATACGAATCTATCGCTTCAAAAAATACGATTTTTGGCATTTATGTCGGAATCATTATCGTTATGGTATTGTATAACTTTTTTATTTACCTAACAGTAAAAGATAAAACGTATCTTTTATACGTTACATATATAATCCTAGTAGGGCTTTCACAACTTTCAATTCATGGGTATACCTATGAATATTTATGGCCAAATTCTCCTAAGATTGCCCGCATGAGTGTTTATTTACTCACTTCTCTAACGAGCATATCTGCAATTCCTTTTTTGAGGAATTTTTTACAAACAAAAAAATATATACCTAAACTTGACCTGCTCTTAAATGTTTTTATGTCTGTATTCTTTATTTGTATAATATTATTATTTTTCAATTTCCATAATCTAAGTTTTCAGTTGATGCAAATAGATTCAATGCTACTTGCTATATATCTGCTATTTATTGGTATCAAAATTAATAAACAAGGTTATAAACCTGCACGATTTTTTCTGTTAGCTTGGTCAATACTTTTAATAGGAGTATTTGTATTTATTCTAAAAGATTTTGCAGTGTTACCATATAATAATTTTACCTGTTATATGATGCCTGCAGGCTCTGCAATAGAAGTAATTTTGCTTTCCTTTGCTTTAGCAGACAGAATTAATATCTTAAAAAAAGAAAAGGAAGAATTTCAAACGCAAGCATTAGATGCGTTATTACAAACTGAATTGATCGTACGAAACCAAAATATTGTGTTAGAAAATAAAGTAGAAGAACGGACAAAAAAACTACAAGACATAAACGGGGAATTATCTACTACTTTATCAGAATTAAGACATACACAATCTCAGTTGGTTAATTCTGAAAAAATGGCATCTCTTGGACAATTAACTGCTGGTATTGCGCACGAAATAAATAACCCAATCAATTTTGTAGTTTCAAATGTTAAACCTTTGAAAAGGGATATTGAAGAAATATATGAATTAATCAATCGCTACGATACCATTAATGTTGGAGATGATGATTCAAGTGAAAAAATTATTGAAGTTAAAAAATATAGAGAAGAAATTGAATACGACTACTTGAAACAAGAAATAAGCCATATGATTAAAGGGATTGAGGATGGCGCTATGCGCACTGCAAATATTGTAAAAGGACTGAGAATATTCTCACGATTAGACGAAAATGATTTAAAGAGAACAGATATTACTGAAGGTATAGAAGCAACATTAACGTTATTGAATCCTGAAATAAACGGATCTATTGAACTCGTTAAAAACTATGCTAACCTACCTAAAATTGAATGCTTCCCTGGAAAATTAAATCAAGTTTTTATGAATATTTTAACTAATGGCATTTATGCAATAAAAGAAAATACACAAAGAGTTGAAAAAGGTAAATTAGAAATTACTAGTTCATTTGATGAGCAATTTGTAAGAATTAGTATTAAAGATAATGGAATTGGAATGTCAGATGATGTAAGAATAAAAATATTTGGCCCGTTTTTTACGACAAAGCCTATTGGAAAAGGCACAGGATTAGGAATGTCGATTACATTCTCTATTATTAATGATCATCATGGATCCATTAATTTATATACCCAACGTTATATAGGTTCTGAATTTATAATCCAACTGCCTATTAATTATAAAAATTAATCTACTAAGTGCTTTGTAAGAATTCTCATATAAATAAAAATAGATGCTAAACTACTTTTCTAAAAAAATTATCATAATTAATTTGACTTAATTATTCATAAAATAGTTTTTACCAAGCTTTATATACCACCAATAGTTTAATCAATAAATTAATTTATTTACGTTTCAAACCTTCCGCCTCTTTCATATCTTGAGGCACAACCATAATCACCTCTTCGCGCTCCATTTTCATAGAACCCAATGCGCCGCCTTTAAATTTCCGAACAAATTTCTTTTGCGTGTACGATACAGGACATAAGCTATCGTTTTTTAAGGTAGAATAATATGCAGATAAGGCAGCAGCTTTTTCTATCACATCTTGCGGAAAAGATTTATTAGACTGATACTTGATAATCACATGCGAACCCGGAACATTGCGTGCATGTAGCCACAGATCGTCTTTATGCGCATACTTCAAGGTCAGCAATTCATTATTAGCAGCATTTCTACCAACCCAAATTTCAAACCCATTTACGTTATATCGTTTGAAGGGAAAAATCTGTTCGACCGCTTTCTCTTCCTTTTGATATTTCAGTTCAAGTACTTGTAATTGCTTGTATTCTGAAATTACATTCAATGCATCCAAATCTTCTTGATACCCAACTTGCTTTTGTTTGCGTTCTTCTACAATTAATTCAAGTTGTTTGAATTGTTTGTGTCTATTTTTCGATTTCTTATATAACTGCTCTGCCATTTTTTGAGGAGAGAGTCTTTCCTTTAATTGAACGACAATATTTTTATTTCGATAAAAATCAAATAGCTCCCGTTCCTTCTGTCCAGCAGGCCAATCATGCAGATTCGCCATAATAATATCTGCTATTTCATTGGGAGGCATTAACTCATACAAAAGGACCAATTGCTCGCTTGTCTTTTTAATGTACTTTTCAGCTGCGTCTATTTTTTTAATCAGTTGCGTTTGTAATTTCAACCTGCGTTCCTGAAATAGATTATATCTAAAATAGAATTGTGAAAATTTATTCAAGGCATCCAATATATCTTCCGAAGAATAAATGGTGTATTCATTCTGCCAAAGACAAAAAGATACTTGTTGATTTTCAAGTTGAATATAATACTGTTCAGCTAAGGCAAACCGATTGTATATACCCTGCATCTTTTTTGCAGCATCTACACCAATAATGTCACCAACCTGTTCTCGAATATAGGCTTGTACCGATGGCGCCAAATACATGGGCTTCAGCATTGCATCTATCGATTGTTCGGGGTTGAAATGTATCGTCTTATGTATTGCAGATAGTAAAAATTCATAATCGCGTGCGTGCACTTTTTTAACAATTTCCAATACACCCGTTTCACCAATCAATAATACATTGGATCGGTTGGCATACATCTTAAATAAAATGCTGGTACCATCTATTAATTCAATAACAATACTGCGATCGTTCGAGCCTGCATAAATCCGTTGTACGGCTAATCCATTTGCTTCTGTAAAATATGGGTGTACATTGTGCTTGGGCTTCGTAATTTCTTCAGGTGCAGAAATACACTGAAAGGAATCTTTCAAAATTACTTTTACATAAAAGAGAGATTGATCTTCTTTTTTAAAAACCAAACACAACTCATCTGCTTGCGGAGAGAAACATTCCGAAAAAATTGCGCGCTCCAACTCTTGATTAAAGCGCTCTGCGAGTGTATGAAGTATAAAAAAACTGCTTTGCACGAACGGAGTATTTTATTTTTTATAGAACGACTCTATCACAAACGTTGCACAAACCCAATTAATGGAGTGTATAAAATCTTATTACGAAGCAGTTACATTTATTTATTGTGCTCACAGGGGGATTCGAACCCCCACACCACTTAAGGCACCACCCCCTCAAGATGGCATGTCTACCAATTTCACCATGTGAGCAATGAATTGTGCTCAAAGATATAAAAAAACTTTCACTGATAACTCGAAGACTGCTTATTTGATACTAATTTCTTGGGTATATTTTTCAGCACCCGTTATCGTTGGTATATAAAGTACGTATTGCTTTTTTATTTTTCGTATATCCAATCCATCTACGTACAAAATAACATAGGTTCGATCAACATCAAAATACGTATGCATCACCGTGCCTTCGGTCACCTTGAAGAAATCGGACTTAACATACATTTTGTTTAAAGGACTATAAAACTGCACTTTTACAGGTATATAATTTGCATATTTTTTGGATGTATTGGCAACTACTTTAGCAGATTCAATAAACACATCTGGAATAACAACAACCTCTTCATCTTCGGGTTTTGTAATTTTCAACTGTAAAAAACCATCTTTAACTACAGCATTATCGGGCGTGAATACACATTCATTGGTGTCAAAGGTATGTGTAGCCAATTGCCAACGACCAAAATCCAACTGATCGAATGGATCTGTCCACTTCAATTTAAACGTATCTAAACCTTTGGGCTGATAGGCATAATAGGATACATAATCATAGCTTCCTTCTAAAGGAAATTTAGATGGGTCAATTTTACCTGCCCAAGCAACAGAACTACTTGGCCAAACATTCATCATAATTTTTTGAGCACGATTCATTTTTGCAATATGCTCGCCTGTTTGTCTATAAACTTCTACCCCATCTATACTCCATGCAATGTATTGCGGCGTCCAAGTGAATGCATAAGTATGATACTCCTCGTGCGGATTAAAAGGCAATACATAGCGCTTTTCAAACATCTGGTGATTTCCAACAATTGCATTAAACTGAATTTCGTTCGAGTAACGACCCAATATTTCTATATCTACTTCATTCCATTTACTTTCAAAATCTGGTTCGTCGTAAAAGGTGAAAAATGAATAGATCATTCCGCTTGCTTCAGTGGGCTTCATACGCACTTCGAACTTCCCATACAGGAATGTTTCAACACTACGTATTTCTGCTCCTAAATAGGGCTTCTCTTGCGCCATAAGCACCAGATTGCAATATATGAATAAGAGTAAGCCCAAAGTGGTTTTCATGAAAACATTCATAGATAGATATAAAATGAAATTTCGATTATTGTATGTCACATGAAAACAGCTAAAAAAAGAAAAAGGTTGCAGTCTATTCGACTACAACCTTTTTTCTGTGATCCCGCTGGGATTCGAACCCAGGACCCTAACATTAAAAGTGTTATGCTCTACCGGCTGAGCTACAGAATCATTCTGAATTACCGTCATTGCTTTCGATAATTGAGATTGCAAAAGTAGCATTTTTTAATATATAAACAAACTTTCACCTAATAAGAATGTATCGATTATAAGCAGATGTAAAACACTAATCATCCATTTTAATTGAAATATAGCCATTTAGCAAAAAAATAGTCTCAAAAAAAAATTAAATATTTTATCTACAAAGCATAAAAAGACTAAGAAATTATTTTTAAAGAGGGTCTGCCAACCAAATAACTACTGATCCATTGAAAAACCGTTTCATACTCTTACTACCTAAATATTGATTTCAGAGCTGCAACAGATTGTAGAAATGATTCAAGCCTATTTTCCTTAAAAATAATTTATGAAATTTAATTAATGGATCGCCTTAGTAACCAAACCCGTAATATTGGCTATAAATATGCTAATGGCGAGCATATGGAGTATTAATTCGGGCCATGCTAAATGTAAAAATAATACTGAAAATATAAGTAACGACAAGGATAGTAGCTTACAAAGAATACTAAAA
This sequence comes from uncultured Cytophaga sp., assembly GCF_937863595.1. GTDB lineage: Bacteria > Bacteroidota > Bacteroidia > Cytophagales > Cytophagaceae > Cytophaga. The sequence continues at coordinate 24,466 of NZ_CALMGQ010000008.1, read as the reverse complement.
AAAGTGACTCTTTTTTGTGATTTAATAAATGCTGAAACATTGTCCGTTTTACGAATCATTTTTCGAATAGATGAAACTATACTTTCTGATAGAAATGTATCAAAAATAAAATCGAGGATTGTAATGAAGACAATACTATTGGAAATGATTTCTACCGTACCTATTTGCATAAATGTAACCTACTAAATAGCCCTAATGAGAAATACTCAACCTTACAACTCAACTACTATAGAAGCCTTTACTATACAATTCATTGTGCAACTTCGTTCACAATGATCCATCTAGCTCGTCTTTCTTTTTTAAATAAAAAAGGCCTCAATCGTTTGATTGAAGCCTTTTTTCTGTGATCCCGCTGGGATTCGAACCCAGGACCCTAACATTAAAAGTGTTATGCTCTACCGGCTGAGCTACAGAATCGTTGTGCTTTTACGAATTATTTTTCCGTAATTGCGAATGCAAAAGTACGTGAGAATCCTGAAAATGACAAGACATACTCCTAAAATATTCCTCCTATTATTGATTTTTATATCTATAGTTTTCAACACGTCTGCTAATTCACTTAATAACAGCAATATAATACGCGGCGATTCGCTGTTCGAAAAAAAAGATTACCAAGCTTGCCTTAATAATTACAAAAAAGCTTTTGAAAATGATAAAGCTTTTTCGCAACAAATGCTAGCCAGAATGGCTATGATTGAAGAAGCGAACGAACAATATGTAATGGCCTTATATTATTTAAACGTAATGTATTCCTACTATCCAGATGGTCGCGTGATTCAAAAAATGGAAGACATGGGCAATCAATATAATTTAATTGGTTATGGTTATACCGATTTACAATATCTCATATCCATCTATAAACAATATTATTACTACATAATCTTTTCAATTAGTGCCATTGGCTTTCCTTTCATTGTGTATTTATATATCAGGAAAAGAAAAGCGGTTGGATTGGGTATTCGTCCACTCTTATTCTTAATCTTATTAGGAGCTGCCTTTTATTTGAATAATTATGATATCACTCCCTTAATGGGTATTATTAATAACGATTGTTTAATCATGGAAGGCCCCTCTCCTGGTGCAGCCGAAATAGAACGTGTAGATGCAGGACATCGCGTTCGTATTATAAAAAAAGAGGGTGTCTGGTATGAAATATCTTGGAAAGACAAGCAAGCGTTCATTCGAGATGTATACTTATTGCCGATCGAAAATTAAAAAATCGTTCACTGCTTGAAGTTGAATTGCCTCAAGCATTTTTTTATGCGGCAAATCAATAATAACAAATTTCGAGGAGGTTGCCATACACATTTCTTTGAGAACATCTTGAGCCACCATTTCATCTTGTGTACCACATATACAGAGAAATAAAATAGCATGTTCGGTAATGCTTTTTACAAAATCACTTTTCTTGATTTTTAAATTTCTAAAATACGTCCACGTATAATAGATTTTTTGTCTGTGATCTAGAGATTCTAAATTTCGTTTTATAAATCGTATCGTCTGTCGATTGTATAAATTGAAAAATGAAAACACATTCAATATCAACAAAATAATAGACGGATCTTCCATTGATTTTTTAAATAGATATCGCGTAAACTTTGTTGATGTTGCCAATCGAAACCAAACAGTATTACCAAAACCATCGGGAGCGATAAATACAATTCGTTTTAGTTGTCTTGCTTGTTTTTCTAGTAAGGTATTTACAAAACGCGCGCCAATACTATACGCTATACATGAAAAGGATTGTATAGAATGTTTTTCTAAAATTGATTGAAAGAGGCTATTCCATTCTGAGATTGAAATAAAATCTTTTGTGTTTGAATCAACAATACTTTCGCCATGAAAAAATAAATCAATAACAATAATATTGAAATGCGAAGCAAATGAGGCTAAATAGGGCTGAAATACTACGTTGCTTTGACCAAAACCGTGGAATAAAAATAAGGTCTCTTTACAACCAGTATCATAAAAATAATAAACAAGTTTACTGTTCGTATTCCTTATAAAATAGTGTTCAAACATCGCTTGAATTCAAAATATGAATTTATTTTTACCAATTAGAATGATAAATCATTGAGATTTTATTCATTCAAAATGAGACAGAACAATAATTTAGATAAAACTAAATCAAAAATATATTTTACTAATTATAATAACATGCACTGTACTAACTTTTCATTCTTTTATATAAGTATAAAAATGCAAAAACAGGAAATAGTAAAAAGCAAACACCTAGAATTATCATCAAGGGTGTCTTCATACTCGTACTTTTTGCTTTCTCATTTTTATTTGATTTAGAAAACTGACCGCGGTTTATTTTAAGACTCAAATTCTTTGCATAGCTGCTTCTCTTATCAAATAATGACCCATCATATCCATAACTTTTTGCCATACTATACACATCATTCACCGCATATATATCAGCACCTGTCAATAAAGATAGGTTCGCTAAATCAAATAAAAGCTGCGCTACGATTTTGTCTTTTGGCTGAATGAATGTCAATTGTTCATTGAGCTGCAAAAAAACACTTTTGCGTAGGCGCATTAATTCTGGCTGTGAAAACGAAGATACAGGCAACGAATCTCTTCCAAAATTTACACCCAATAAAAAATCGGAATTAAAACAACGCGCTCCGTTCATTTTTGCTTCAAGAATTTTAACGTGTAGCCACTCCGAGCTATCGTTTAATAATGGGTTAAGGTGTATTGCTTTCTGAACCCAAAGAAGTGCAGCGCTATTATCACCCATCAGCTCGTAAACAGAACTCAAATGACTTGCTGTTAAATAACTATTTGGCCTGCTTTTCTCAACTGTTAAAAACACGGTTTTAGCATCTTGGTATTTTTCTTGGTACATCAATACCACGCCATAATCCGATAGATACTCAATACTATCTGTAGCCTTCCATAAGCTGTCTAAATTCTCTAATATATGCGCATTACTATGGAATAGAAATACATTCCCTTTAGGTATTATTTGATCTTTCATATCGCCTGAAAGAGTAGTTCGATGAACCAAATGGACTTTTTCACCATCTAAATAGGCCAAAGAATTAAAACACGAACAAATCATTACTAAGACAGAAAAGATATATGATCTCATAGGCTAAAATACACTTCGAGTTTTATACGTTACATTAACAATTGTTAAGATATTTAATATTATTTGCTATTCAAATGCAATTGAAAAATAAAGCAAATAAAAAGCCTCTATCCATTTCTGAATAGAGGCTTTTTGATATGTTACAAACAGATTAAACTGTTTCTTTTTTCGTATTTCTCAAACGTTCACTTTCGTCAAGAAGAATTTTACGCATACGTAAAGACTTAGGCGTAACCTCGATGTATTCATCCTTCTGAATGTATTCCATCATTTCTTCTAAAGAGAAGTTGATTTTTGGAGCAATCTTAGCGTTATCATCTGTACCAGATGCACGCATGTTGGTCAATTTTTTCTCACGCTGAACGTTTACCGTGATATCGTTCTGACGGTTGTGCTCGCCAATAACCATACCTTGGTAAATAACATCACCTGGTTCGATAAAGAATTTACCACGATCTTGTAATTTATCCAATGCATACGCTGTAACATCACCACTATCCATAGAGATAATAGATCCGCTTGAACGTTCTGCAATAGCACCTTTGTATGGCTCGTAACCGTCTAAACGGTGCGTCATGATTGCTTCACCGAATGTTGCAGTCAATACGTTTGTACGTAAACCAATAATACCACGAGAAGGTATTTTAAATTCTAAGTGTTGTAAGTCACCTTTTGGCTCCATAATCAACAACTCACCTTTACGTTGTGTTGCTAATTCAATTACTTTACCAGAAGTTTCTTGCGGAACGTCAACAACCAATACTTCTACTGGTTCGCAACGTTTGCCATCAATTTCTTTATATAATACTTGTGGTTGACCCACTTGTAATTCATATCCTTCTCTTCTCATTGTCTCAATCAATACAGACAAGTGAAGAATACCACGACCGAATACTAAGAATTTATCTTCAGACTCACCTGGTTGAATACGTAATGCTAAGTTTTTCTCTAATTCTTTGTTCAGACGATCTCTGATATGGCGAGATGTTACTAATTTACCTTCTTTACCAAAGAATGGAGAGTTGTTAATTGTGAAAAGCATACTCATTGTAGGCTCATCAACAGCTATACGTGGAAGTTCTTCCGGATTTTCAAGATCGGTAATTGTATCACCAATTTCGAAATCTTCAATACCAACTACAGCACAAATATCACCTGCTAAAACGCTTTCAACACGTACTCTACCTAAGCCTTCGAATGTATGAAGTTCTTTGATTTTTACTTTTTTGATAGAACCGTCTGCTTTTGTTAATGAATATTGAGCACCTTCTTTCAATTCACCTCTAAATACACGACCAATCGCAATACGACCAGTGAATGTTGAGTAATCTAAAGAAGTGATCTGCATTTGAGGAATACCTGTATGCACTGGTGCAGGTGGAATATGCTCAACAATTGCATCCAACAAAGGAATAATGTTGTCTGTTTTAACTTTCCAATCTGTGTTCATCCAACCACCACGGCCTGAACCGTAAAGTGTAACGAAATCCAACTGATGCTCTGTAGCACCTAAGTTGAACATTAAGTCGAATACTTCTTCGTGTACTTCGTCTGGACGACAGTTTTCTTTATCTACTTTATTAACAATAACAATTGGTTTCAATCCCAATGCCAATGCTTTACCTAATACGAAACGTGTTTGAGGCATAGCTCCTTCAAATGCATCTACTAATAATACTACACCATCAGCCATTTTCAATACACGCTCAACCTCACCACCGAAATCGGCGTGACCAGGTGTATCAATAATGTTAATTTTATGTTCTTTATAACGAATAGAAACGTTCTTAGCCAAGATTGTGATACCACGCTCACGTTCTTGATCATTGTTATCTAAAATCAAGTCTTCAAATACTTGATTCTCTCTGAATATTTTAGAAGCGTGAATGATTTTATCAACCAATGTTGTCTTGCCATGATCGACGTGGGCAATAATTGCTATATTTCTGATACTCTGCATAAATGAATTTTATAAGGTGCAAAAGTACGGAAAAAATGTTTAATGCGAAAAGCTTCATGCTTAAAGCTTTAAAAAAGAAGCTAAAATATTTTTTTAGAAAGGCCAAAAGCTTAAGGCTTAAACCAAAAAAGGTATTTTCTAGCTTAAAATAGCCTTTTTTGAATCTCTAAAAAATAACAATAAAAAAATACAGATTATGTAATATATATAGATCATTTAGGTAAAATGTATTTGATTTTGGAAGAATTAGGTTGGAGAATTCATTTAAAAGGTTGGAGAATTCATTTAAAAGGGTGAAAAATTCTTAAAAATTGGTATTGTATTATCAATGCCTTCACTTCACAAGAACGAATCGAATTTGAACTTTAGAGTAAGGCTTTCAGCCTTAGGAGCAGCGATCATTATACAAATACGGACTAGGGGCGATGCCCCTAGCTAAGATATATAAGGCTTTCAGCCTTAACGGAAGCACTTAATTTCTCGCCGTGGATGTGTCTTTTCGACCTACCACATGCTACAGAATGATGTTACTTTTTATCCGCTTCCATGATTTTATCCATGTTCGGATTGAGACATGGTGGTTGGTCGAAAAGACACAGCCACGGCAAACTTTAGAGATGGGAATATATTTTTGAATATAATTGCAAAAAAAGCTTTAAACCTTAAGCGTTCCGCTTTTAGCGATATTTCTTATATTTGCAGTTCAATCCAATACGAATTATGACAAACAAGCCTTCTAGATATACCATTACCTCTGCCCTACCTTATGCAAACGGACCTGTTCACATCGGACATTTAGCGGGTGTATATGTACCGGCAGATATTTATGCGCGTTTTTTACGCTCAAAAGGTGAAAATGTATTATTTATTGGTGGTTCAGATGAACATGGTGTACCCATTACGATTCGTGCGAAAAAAGAAGGTGTTACGCCACAGCAAATAGTAGATAAATATCACATTCAGATTAAGCAATCGTTTGAAGAATTGGGAATTTCTTTTGATATCTATTCTAGAACGTCTTCAAAAATACATGCAGAAACATCTTCGGAGTTCTTTGTAAAATTATACAACGAAGGAAAATTCATTGAACAAACTAGCGAACAATATTACGATCCCAAAGCAGAACAATTTTTAGCAGACAGATACATTATAGGTACGTGTCCGAAGTGTGGCAATGAAAATGCATACGGCGACCAATGTGAAAAATGTGGATCTACCTTAAGTCCGTCTGAATTGATTAACCCACGCTCTACCCTTAGCGGAGAAAAGCCTGTAATGAAATCAACCAAACATTGGTTCTTACCATTGGATACCTACGAACCGTGGTTAAAACAATGGATTTTAGAAGATCATAAAAATTGGAAAACAAATGTATACGGTCAGTGTAAATCGTGGCTAGACCAAGGCTTGCAACCCCGTGCAGTAACGCGTGATTTGGATTGGGGCGTACCTGTACCTGTTGCAGGTGCGGAAGGTAAAGTATTGTATGTATGGTTTGATGCACCAATTGGATACATCTCTGCAGCAAAAGATTATTTCAAGAACTCCGAAATTAAAGCCATACACAAACAAAATACATGGGAAGATTTCTGGAAGAAAGACGATACCAAATTGGTGCACTTCATCGGTAAGGACAACATCGTATTCCATTGCATCATCTTCCCTGCCATGTTGAAGGCCGAAGGAAGTTTTATACTACCCGATAATGTGCCTGCAAATGAGTTTATGAATTTAGAAGGCGATAAAATTTCAACTTCTAGAAACTGGGCTGTTTGGTTGCACGAGTATTTGGAAGAATTCAAAGACAAGCAAGACGTATTGCGTTATGCGCTTTGTGCAAATGCACCCGAAACAAAAGACAATGATTTTACATGGAGAGACTTCCAAGCACGCAACAACAATGAGTTGGTTGCTGTTTATGGAAACTTTGTAAACCGTGCTATGGTATTGTCACATAAATATTACGAAGGCATAATCCCTGCTTTAGGAACACTTGAAGCAACAGACGAAGCGGCAATTTTAATGCTGAAAGAATTTCCGAGTAAAATTGCTGCATCAATTGAACAATACCGTTTCCGTGAGGCGCTTGGTTTCATGATGGACTTGGCTCGTTTGGGAAATAAATATTTGGCAGATACCGAGCCTTGGAAAATCTACAAAGAAAATCCAGAGCGCGTAAAAACGATTTTACACATCGGTTTACAGATTGCAGCGAACCTTGCCATTGTTTCTGAACCCTTCATTCCGTTTACATCTGCGAAATTATTTACGATGTTGAACTTGAATGCAAACACATGGAACAATGCAGGCACAATCGATTTATTAAAAGCTGGTGATACATTGAACCCCGCAGAATTGTTATTCGAAAAAATCGAAGACGCAACCATTGAAGCACAGGTAAAAAAATTAGAAGACACCAAGCAAGCAAACATCCTTGCCAACGCAGAAGTAAAACCTTTAAAAGAAAATGTTTCCTTCGATGACTTTGCTAAAATGGATATACGTGTTGCAACCATCATTGCAGCAGAGAAAGTTGCGAAGACAAAAAAACTATTGAAGCTCACTCTTAATACGGGCATCGACGAGCGCACCGTTGTAAGTGGCATCGCAGAACACTTCGCTCCTGAAGATATCATCGGGCAACAAGTTTCCTTATTAGCAAACCTTGCGCCGCGTGAAATCAAAGGTATCGTATCGCAAGGAATGATCTTAATGGCAGAAGATGCAGATGGCAAGTTAAAGTTTGTACAACCCGGTTCGGCTGTTAGTGCAGGTAGTATTGTAGGGTAGTTTTTGAAATTCCAAAAAACAAAAAACAAATTCCAAACGGATATAGAATACGAAAATAACAAACAAAGCCTGGGAGTGATTCCGGGCTTTGTTTGTTTATGGGGAATATTGTTTGCAGTTGTTGGTGTTCCCGACAACACAAATCGCATACAATGAACAAAACTATCGCGGGCCAACAACAACAAATCCTCTAACTAGTTACATCCCATAATTGTTGGTGCTCTGCGCAAACCATATTTCTCTAACAGCACATTCGTTCAGGCAGAAACACCAACAATAGCATACATCCGCGGTTGTTGGTGTTCCCGCAAGTGCAACTCTTATGAAATGAACAAAACCATCGCGGGGGGGGGCAACTATAGCGTGAAAGCAATCTCCCCTTGCTTTCCGCCCCAAAAATCCGTATCTTATACTATCAAGCAATTATAATATCGAATGCAAAAAAACAAAACACATCTATTAAAAAACGCACTCATCTTTATGATGCTGATTTTGGTATGTGTACCGTGTTCTGCAAAGCGAGAATTTAAAGAATTATTGAATGTACCCGTTGCAGCAGCAGAACACGCGTTAAAACCGAATATTACCTTCGGCTGTCATACGTTTACTCAAATAAATAACAGCGATCATTCCGTTTCGCCACAGAAAAAAGATCTTCAAAAACCGAATACCTATTTTCCTACTATTTCATACAAAACACCTCGTGTAGAATCTACATTTTTTCAACGTAGCAACAGTACTTTTGTAGCCGCTGTTCCTATGTATATATTCCACCAACAATACCGCATTTGATTCGTGCCTAATTTAAAATAAAACATTTCAAACACACAGTGTTGAAGGATTACGCATGTTATTTAATTAAATCAAATCTTAACTATTAAATTATGAACAATCAATCCTATTCGTATGCAGGAATGTATACGACCGCATTACGTTGGGTAGCAGGCTGGACCTACTTCTCTGCTTTCTGGAGAAGAGTCGTTTTAGAAAACAAACTAGACCCCGATGCTGCAGGCTACGTGGGTGAGAAATTCAATCATTTCTTGCCCCATGCACTCGGCATCAAACCCATGATCGAACACTTGGTATCAAACCCAGATAGTTTATGGTGGGCAATGGTCATCTTTACGATCATTGAAGGTGTCGTAGGATTTTTATTTATGCTCGGCATATTTACCCGTTTAATGAGCATCGGTGTATTTAGTCTTGCCATGGGTATTTTACTGGGTTCTGGCTGGTTGGGCACAACCTGCTTAGACGAATGGCAAATAGGTATCTTAGGTGTCGCAGCAGGCTTTACAATCTTTTTTTCAGGAGGTGGAAAATATTCCTTAGATGAATACTTCATTCGAAGCAATAAATCGTTTGCTAGCACAAAATGGTTTTCATTTGTAGGATCGGGTATACTGCCTTTGCGAGAAAACATCGTCAACAAAACGGTACTTATAGGATCTGTTTTTATATTGGGACTAACCTTGTTTACAAATCAATACTTTCATGGCGGTGTATACGGCACCTTACACAATAAATCCGTTAAGCCGCACGTAACCATCACCAATGCACAGATCGTTAATAATGAACTCTCTTTTACCGTATTCAGAGATGAAGGGGCAGATGTCTATGGTTCGTTCTTAATTGGCGTACAGGTATTGAATGCACAGCAAGAAGTGGTGTTTGAACAAAACCAAACGCAACTATCTCAAATACCTTCTACTCAAATTAAAAACGAATATGTAGCAAAAGTAAAACCAGGCAAACACAGTTTGATTTTACCTTTGGGTGCCCGAGCAATCTTGAATTTTAAAAATGACATATTCGAAAATAAAAAAGGAACCTACACCTTAGTGTTATTGGATATTAGTGGTGCAAGCTGGAAGGAAACGATTGTGGTTGAATAAGGAATCGTTGATTTGGATAGTAACAACAAAGCCTGTGAGCGATCGCGGGCTTTGTTTATTGTCTGAATTGGGATTCGTGGGATTAAGGAATTTATTTGATTAAAAAAACGCACATTGTTGCAAAAACATATTAGAATGAGATATACGGTTATAATGTAAGACGAATTGAATCATATAAATCGTTTTAATCATCTTTCTGAAATCATAGTTCAGACAAATAACAAATACTTAAAGTCATGACTATTAAAAAACAAAAACGAACCTACCCGCTTTAAGCGTTAAGCATTACGCATTAAAGCCCTTCAACTACTCCTTTTACCTGCTCAATAAAAGCCGCTCTCGTTTCATTATTTAATCCAGCAGTTGAGATTGGCTTCCCAAAGGAAACCGTTACAGGTCCGCGCTTAATGGTGAAACCAAGGCTAGGCCAGATCTTACCTGCACCTGTAATTTTTACGGGGAGAATGTCCACCCCTGCTTGTTCAGCCATAACAAAGGTTCCTTTTTTGAAAGCACCAATTTTTCCATTTAAAGAACGTGTTCCTTCAGGAAACGTTATAACACTTTTGCCTGCACGTATCAATGAACTTGCGCTGATCATACTTTGTAGGGATTTCTCTCTACTGCCACGATCTAGAAATATCATACCCATTGCATGCATGTACCAACCAATAAAGGGCACTTTATTGATTTCCTTTTTAGCAACAAAGTATACATTAAATGGCAGGGTGTAACACAAAATAGGAATATCAATTACCGATTCATGATTGGAGATTACGATATACGAGCGTTTATCAGTGGGAATATTTTCCAACCCTTTAACGGTAAATTTAATCCCCGCCAACCAAACAATCACTGGAGACCACACCGTGCGAGCCATTGCAACACCTCTATCTGTAGAAAAGGTAAGAAAGCGAACAATAATAGATGACGTAATGCTGAAGATTGACCATAGGATCATTCCTGTTAAACGAATTGCACTCATGGCTTAGAATTTATATCAACGAGGCGTTAATAATGATAATAGATGATTGAAGTAAATACAAATATCGTTAAAAAGTTCTAAAAAATGAGCTATAAAACAATACTCTTGTTTAATTACATTTTTTGCGAGCAATCACAATCCATCATTTTAAAGATATTTTCCAATTTCAAAACGCTTGATAGCATTGCTAGACCTTGCTCGGAAAATACATTCGGCAACGTCCTATTTCCTCCCCAACTTGAGGTCACAAATTGTGACCTCAAGTTGACAAACTGATTTCCTGAAAGTTCAAACATGAAATCATCTGAAAATCGCTCTATATTTCGTTTTACAGCTTGTTTTAATACTTTTGTCTGCACACCTTACAATTCTGCGAAATCAGAATATAACTTTATACGAAAGCCTCTAACAATATAAATTTTGGAAATAATGACTTCTTGTTAAATTGAATTAGAAAAAACTGATAGCTACAGAAAATGACAATATAGGTTATTTGTAAAAATTTAAGCATGATCTGCTATAAGCTTCTTTTCAATTAATTTATTTTTTATTGACATAGAAAGTATTGCAATACAAGTAATCGCAACAAAACAACAAAACTCATAAACCATAAACGTGGCGAAATTCTTTGTTAAGTAATGCGCGATATCTAGACGTTGAATGGCTCGACTTTTAAAAATTGAATATGTATACGGCTCATTATGAAATAAAGCCCAATAACCACTTCTATAATCATCGTACATATTAAGAAAAAAATTTAAAAATAAATACAAACATATAAAAGCTATAAAATGATATATTTTTAATTTTTTGATTTTAGAACTGAGGACAAAAAAAGAAAGAATAAAAGAAAACAACAAGAAAAAAACATCTGCAAACCCAGTATAAAGTGACCATCGAACTAAATACTTTTTAATCAAATAATGAAGGGCAATATAATCTGCTATTAATAAAAGTATCCAACACACCCCATACGTTATGGCAATTGCGATGATAATTTTTAGAATAAGTTGTAGGTTTTTCTTTAGCATTTGTATTATTCAAAATCTAACAATAATAGCTGATATTTAAAAGTATCGAATAATATCCGATATCTATATCTGTACCAAAATTTAGTAACATATGTTAACATTGAACAAAAAAGCGCAATACATTTCTGCATTGCGCTTTTACTCTATTTTATTTTAAAACAAATCGGTTTTCGATTTCCTATTCCGTTTGAATTTTGTTTTTTGTTTTTTGGAATTTCCTTCTCACACTAATATTTCTACTCAATATTACCGCTTAACGTGCAGGTAAGGATCATAGCCATTCAACTCCTTCGGATATGCACCCGTTCCATCGTATGGACGTTTCTCTGGATGACATTTACATTCTTCTGAACAGGCACCTTCCATCTTCTCACCGCAGCCTTCACACATAGGTTCGTGACGATTACAGGTTGGGTTAGAACAGTTCACCATACGGTCACTTAACGTTCCACACACATAACATTTCGAGATAATACTTGGGTTTACTTTATTTACGTCCGCTATCACACGACCGTCGAACACGTAGCACTTGCCTTCAAAATCTTCGCCACCTTGTTCAATACCATACTTAATGATACCACCGTGCAATTGGTATACATCTTCAAAACCTTGTTCCAATAAAAAAGCACTCGCTTTTTCACACTTGATCCCGCCCGTGCAATACGTTACAACTTTCTTGCCTTTTAGGTGTTCCAATTCTTTTACTTTCTCTGGAAAATCTCGAAAGTTTTCCATATCAATTGTAAGTGCATTTTTAAATTTTCCAACCTGATGTTCGTAATTTGACCGTACGTCCAATACAACCACATCCTCTTGATCCATCATCGCTTTGAATTCGGCAGGTTCTAAATGTGTACCTGTACGTTTGGTTGGGTCCACATGACTTAAAGAAGAATGAACAATTTCAGGCTTCACACGCACATACAATTTCTGGAATGCATGTCCTTCGTGTGCTTCAATCTTAAATTCTAAGGCATCAAAACGTGCGTCTGCTTTTACATATTCCATATATGCTCGACACCCTTCTATGGTACCAGAAACGGTACCGTTTAAGCCTTCGCTCGCAATGATAATCCGGCCAAGCAAACCAAGTTCAAGACATTTTAAATGGTGTTCTTCCCGATATACATCTGGGTCTGCTATGTGGGTATAGCAGTAATACAATAGTATTTGATAATTTTCCATAAGAATAACGTTGCTTAGTTTCAATCTAAGTGTTACTGCAAATTTAATTATAAATTATGAGTTATGAATTATGAATGGTAGATGATTTTCATCATTCATTGGTCTTATTACTGATTATGTATGCATTCACAGAACCATTGAGGATGGTTGGTCGAAAAGACACAAACATGGCGAAAAAAAATAATTCAAGCTAAACTTATAAATTATGAGCTATGATTTTACAATTCATAACTCATAACTCATCATTCATAATTAACTCTTCATGGCCACTGCTGGATTCCCAAACACCGTCTCTTTATCTTTCACAGGGGCAATTACCACAGAACCTGCGCCAACACGTGCATTCTTACCAACTACAATACCTCCAATAATGATAGCACCTGTACCAATAAACGCACCCTTTTCAATCTTTGCACCTGCGTTAATGATTGCGCCTGCACCTATTTGCACAAAATCTTCAATTACTGCTTCAAAATCGATAATCGCACCTGTATGAATCAAGCAATGACTCCCAACTTCCGCATTTGCACCAACGATGGCAGAGGCATTGATGAAATTACCATGACCGATGGATGCAGAATCAGAAATAGATGCTGAAGAATGTATGGCATTGACAGCTTGCGTTTGTCTGCGTTCGTGTAACATGTTGGTTAAACCTTCACGTAGTTTTGGTTCATCGCTCGCAATAAATGCATCACAACTAGCACCAATTAATTTCAGATAGGTATCGTCGTCTGTTGTACCTAAAACGGTCACATTATTTATTTCTGTTCCGTGTAATGCTTTTGTGTCGTCGAGGAAGCCGTAAGCTACCATTCCATTGCTTTCAAAAATTTCTAAAGCTGCTTTCCCCAAGGCTGAAGCACCGAAAATAATTACAGCATCTTTCTTTTCCATATCTCTTCTTTTCACAAGTATGCATGCAATTTATTAAAACTATCCCTTGTTTCATATTTGCATGTAGGATATCGTATAAATAAGAACGGGATAAAGCATATATTTGTGTTTATGCGCGCCAACAAACAGGTATACATTCTATTAAGTTGCTGGATTCTAGTAAATGGATTTTTATTTTATTCACTGGGAATAAAATACTCCATTGACACAACGCGTTTTGATGTAGAAGCAAACACATGGATTAACGGCAGTTTTGAACCCAGCTACCGACTTTGGTATTTTGGTTACATAGCAGTTCTTGCACTTTGTAAAAGTATCTTTCATTCCATCTATCCAAGTATATTTTTACAATACATTTTATCCGCATTCGCTACAGTTTATTTTTTCAAAGGACTTAAAAAGCTTTTTAAAAACAGTCAAATTGCATTTTATTCTACACTATTTGTAATCGGCTACTTCCCCATTCAACAATGGAATACCTGCTTGCTTACAGAATCCATGTTTATCAGCTTGGTATTGTTGTTTGTTTGGGCGCTTTCTCTTGAACATCATACACGCAAATGGTTTACATTATTCATTATCTCGATACTTGCTACAAGTCTGCGGCCAAATGGGGGGATTTTATTACTTACGTGTATCGGAATCTATGGATCTCAACACATCAAGTTGGACCGAAAAATTATATTTTCCTTTTTAATACTACTCGTAATGGTATTGTTCGCTTTGCAAAACTATACCGACACGTTTTATCATTTTTTATTGGATTCTTTTAACAAAGGTGAAATCATTTGTGGGTACGCACATACATCTATCCAAACTACGTTCATTACAAATGATGGTTCTTGCGGAAGCATTACTAAAATCATAGATCTTATCGTTCAGCATCCAAGCAAAAGTATGCAGCTCTTTTTGGGTCGGTTTCTTGCATTATGGTCTGACCTACGCGTTTATTATAGCTTGGTTCACAATCTATTTATTGGTGCGTATTTATTCGTTTCCTATTCAATGGCAGTAATCGGATGGATTCAATTCAGAAAAACATATCACCAATTGGTTTATGTAACACTGCTGTATTGTGGATTAAATACTTTATTGGTGATGATAACCTACGCCGACTGGGATGGAAGATTCTTGGCACCTCTCCTACCAATCGTTTTTATATGGTCGGGTTTGGGATTTTATTTTTCAAGCCAATTTTTAATACGTAAAAAAATACGACTATAAGCAATTCCCGAATGGTTTATAAGAATATACGCATAGATAGGCAAATAAAAAATACGGTATCTACTAAAACTCCCAATATTCGGCGAAGCCATAATCAACAAGGCTCCCATTAATACAATCAAAAACAATCCGATTAATTCTACATGTGAAACAGTACTTTTTTTAAGAAACCATCTATAAATAAACACAGCCATCAAGCCTATAAATAGATAATTTTCCATCGCAGCTAACAATGACGTAGCGTTGTGAATCTGCCACGGGAATGGACTAAAAAAAGCATAGAGCATAGCCTTGGGATAATTCAACAGAATGGAAGTCCAGCTCATATCTAAATCAAACGGAATGCATGCATAGGCATCTACATATTTTGTGCAGGTAAGTGTATTGCTGATGTAAATCACTTCGGGCAATACATTCCATTGCAAAGCAGGATGCATATATCCCAAACCAACAATACTTAATACGATAACCAGTATGGATAAAAGAACTCTTTTGAATGAGTAGGATATTTTACTGCTTAAGAAATAAATTAGAGCAACGAACAGAAACAACGCGACTAAATAATATTTTACGTACCAAGCCAATGTACAGAACGCTAGAAAAAATACAATGGACCACACATCTTTCTCCTTACTTTCAATAATTCTATTTAAATAAAAATACAAGAGAAATAATATAGGAATTACAAATGCCTCTTTTACGATACCAACTGTCCAGAAAGTAAAAGAAGGAATCATCAATACAATCAACCACAACAGTCTGTTAGTATTAGCTTTGTTGAATAAGGAAAGAAAAGGCGCAAAACAAAGTGAACCAAACAAGGTTAGCCACGCTCCAAACACATAATAATTATTTGCAGAGAGTATATAAAATGGACTGAGTACTTTAATAAAAAATGTTGCTCGAATTTCTTTACCAAAATATTCTTTCAATTCTTGCGAAATATGTAAGACAGTATAATCCCCAGTAAAAAAATACAAGACGTCTGCAGGATATTTTTTAAAAGAATCCACCAATTGCATCAATGCATTCTGATAAAAAAAAGAATCCAATTGATTTTGATACACTGCATAAAACACGATGGATTGAAGTATAAAAAATCCATAACGATATACCATTAATACAACAAAGGATCTTCTTAAATCCATCTGCATACGTATTACAGCGTAATAACTTACGAACCCTAAAAACAAACTAGATAACAGCAGTAGTATGAGGTGCATTTCTTAAAATAGCATAACCAATACTACAAGATAAACATTTTTTAGGAGTACAATACATCTTATACAATTCAAGAGAAGCCTGACTATCAAATCCGGATTTCATTTTCATACCCAGTGATACCCATTTTCGTGTGATCACGTTATCTTCTGCTTTCAACAAATCAATAGATTGAAATACACGATCCCAAGCATCCTCACTTTTAGAATAGCGCGCTTCCAAGGCCAAATACGGAATATATGCATTTAACATAAAGGTATTCGCAAATGTGGAACCAATGTGCTTAGGTAGCACATCTGATGCGTGATTGAATCGATAATGCGAAAGCCAATACGCTGGCAACTCTCCATTCAAAAGTTTTTTGGCAGCACGTATATCTTCTAAACCTATGAAATCATGATACCATTCAGGATTTGAAAAAAACATTGCGAGTTGTGCCAACCGTATACTTGGAAAATTTGTTGGTCGGGTACGCAAAAATTTCCATTCAGATAATTCTACTACCAACTCTACATTCAGAGAACGTTTTAAGTAGTTAAATTCTTTTGCCAATGCTATGGGATATTCTTCCTTAAATGTCTCTTCTAGCATACCTGCCATTCCAAAAAATAGGGCTTCAATAGATTTAGGCGCATAGCTCAACCGATCCAATTTATTAAAGTCGGTATGATGTGCCAAACGTTCAAATAAAAAATCATTGAGTCCGGTACCAAACGACTTAAATATTAGTTTCCCTGCAACTTCTTTCCAATTAGGTTGATCCTTTAATTGAAGAAATAAGCTTTCTGTTTTACGCTCCAGTCGTTCTATCAAGACACGTTGCTTCATTTGCTCTACAACAATGGGTTTTATAGAAGCAAATGTATGTGCACAAGGTACAACAGATTGATTTTCCATTAAGGTATGATACGTATGGATATGCGCTGCATCAATTCTGTTTTTCAATTCCAATACAGGAATAATTGTACCATCTGCACGTGTAATATCAACATCTGCATCGTAAACGACGTGCAGAATAACGGATTCATATGCATCGTTTATATAATGCTTGTGTTTATTCCAATCCGATGCTTTGGTATGAATCTCAATATCACCACACCATTCCATTCCACCAATACTTACTAATGCATAGGTAAAATCTGGACCAGCATGTGCATTAAGCGTACCAGCGCGTTTGATGATGATTGATTCACCACTCGTTGTTTTTAAATCTTCGACAGAAAATAATATATTCCGCCAAAGAACCCATAAAAGTTCTTCCTTAACCATAGCTGTAGTTAATATGTATTCTAAAAATCCCCAATGCAATATTACATATTTTTTGTATATTCATGTTAAACATCTGTTAAATGAAACACACTTTTCTTTTTAGAATAACCTTAATATTGGCATTTCTGTTTTTATTGATAATAGGAATGATTTATGCAAAATCCTTTTTAGTACCTGTTTTTTTTGCTGGTCTGCTATCCTTATTACTTTTGCCCCTATCAAAAAAAATCAAGCATTTTGTTAAAAATGAAACCTTTTCCATCATATTATCCCTATTCATATTCCTCATCGTTATTACAGGAGTGAGTTATTTCATTTCTTCTCAGGTATCCAATATCATTTCAGACTATGATATGATTGAAAATCAAGTGAAGATAAAAATGCATACGTTTCAATCAACCCTAAGTCAATACACAGGTGTAAACGAAACTGAACAAGAAGCGTGGTTTGATAAAGAATCGGAAGAATTATTAAAAAATGTTTTCAAAAAAGGAGCAACCTTATTAATGGGTGTAGGTAATTTTATTTTTGGATTATCATTGGTTATTATATACACCTTCTTTTTACTTACCTACCGAAATAAAATAAAATTATTCATTTTATCGCTTGTAGACAAAGAAGAACATGAAACAGCATTAAAAATACTTGAAAAAGTAAAATCATTGGTTCTGCATTATTTAACAGGATTATTGATTGCATTAACCATCATCGGGGTAATGAATGCCATCGGATTAACAATTCTAGGTATTAAACATGGTATATTTTTAGGACTCCTTGCTGGCTTTTTGAATATCATTCCGTATATAGGTTCTTTTGTAGGTGCTGGGTTGCCCATTATCATGGCACTCATATATAAAGACTCCATATGGTATGCAGTAGGTGTGCTCGCCATATTTATGTTCAATCAATTTATTGACAATAATATTACCACCCCAAATGTAGTGGGCGGCCATGTTAAACTCAACTCTTTAGCTACGATATTGATTGTAATTATTGGTGGTATGATTTGGGGTGTTGCAGGAATGATTTTGTTTATTCCAGTGCTTGGAATATTCAAAATACTATGCGACAATATTGATTCGTTGAAACCCTTAAGTATTTTATTAAGTGATGAAGAAAGTGAAGAAGAAAATATATTTACAAAAGCATTAAAAAAAATAAAAGAGAAGATTACCAATTAAGGTAATCTTCTAAATAGGATTTCATTTCTTGTTGCATTTTTTTTGCTTCCGCTTTTGCAGCGCCAGCAAACTGATCGTCGGAACGCGCATACAAAATATTTCTGGAAGAATTAACCAATAATCCGCAAGATGCATTCAACCCAAACTCGGATACTTCTTGTAAATTTCCGCCTTGCGCACCTACACCAGGCACCAATAAAAAGTGATCTGGAACAATCGAACGTATCTCTTTAAAATAAGATGCTTTTGTGGCACCAACAACAAACATTAAATTTTCAGAAGATCCCCAGGTAGCACATTTCTTTAACACTTCTTTATATAAAGGTTCTCCAGAATCTTTTAACGTCAATTGCTGAAAATCTTTGCTGCCTGCATTGGATGTTAAGCCCAACACAATTGCCCATTTGTCTTTAAATGCTAAGAAAGGCGTAACGGAATCTTCACCCATATAAGGAGCGACCGTTACCGAATCAAAAGATAGTTGTTCAAAGAATGCTTTTGCATACATGGTAGCTGTGTTGCCTATATCACCACGCTTTGCATCGGCAATCGTGAATACGTCCTTGGGTATCCATTCCAATGTTTTTTCTAAAGATTCCCAACCGGCTTTACCTAGCGATTCATAAAAAGCTAAATTGGGTTTGTATGCTACGGTATAATCAATTGTTGCATCAATAATATATTTATTGAATTCAAAAATTGGATCTTTTTCTTTTAATAAATGTGAAGGAATTTTTGTTGGGTCTGTATCCAAACCTACACATAAATACGATTTCTTATTTTTAATCTGTGCTACTAATTCAGCCTTATTCATCTTGAAAATTGCTTAGCGTAAATCAATAACTTCAACACCTGGGTACTTCGTTTTGTCGAAGTTAAAAGGAACATCATCAGCGATTGTATTTGGATTAAATGACTTAATGGAATACTCGTATATGTTTCCATTCTTTTCATATAATTTCCAATTTTTAATATTCTTATCAGTCTTATTAATTTCAAGACGTATTTTGAAAAATCTATTTTTACGATCTTCGGGCACCAATTCTATAATTTGATATGTTTTGCCGCCTTCTACTTTATCACCGATGTAGGTATATTTATATCCTTTTTTATACATCGTATATATTTTATTTGGAGAAATTTCATCGTCTGCAGGATCGTACGCCGAAATGTTTACTTCATTTGCATCCTTCATGTAATTCCAAACGGTTGTACCATTATTGATGATTTCCATTTTAGGAAGTTTGATGCGATACTTCGAACCACGAACCATCAATTCCCCATCGGATACTTCATTGATATTTGCAGAAGCATTCTTTAATGTAAATGTAAAGCCCGCTTTAAAGGAAGAGTATGTTTTAAATTTATTACTCATCTCATCCAATATCGTCAATGCTTTGGGATCATATTGTCCATACGTTAGTAATACGGTAAAGAATGTAGTCAATAAAATTAGAATCGATTTTTTCATACGTTTAAATTATATTCAATAGGTAATTTCTTTTAATTTTGGCTCAAGCCCTTTAGATGCGCTTCAAGCGAATACTCATCTTTTATAAGTACTTCACGTGCTTTACTTCCTTCAAAATGGCCAACAATACCAGCAGCTTCTAATTGATCAATCAAGCGACCTGCACGGTTGTAACCCAATTTCAATTTACGTTGCAATAAGGAGGTACTCCCTTGTTGATGCATTACCAAAATTTTGGCTGCCTCTTCAAATAGCGGATCTTTTTCAGATAAATTGAATTCTCCTTTATCTTGTCCGGTTTCATCGTCGCTATACTCAGGCAATTTGTATGCCGAACTATAACCCCTCTGAGAACCAATGAATTCACAAATACGCTCAACCTCTGCTGTATCTAAAAACGCACATTGCAACCGCACCATGTCTCCATGAGCAAACAACATATCCCCTTTTCCAATCAATTGATCGGCACCGCCTGCATCCAAAATAGTTCTTGAATCTATTTTAGAAGAAACCTTAAAGGATAAACGCGCTGGGAAGTTGGCTTTAATGGTACCTGTAATAACGTTTACAGATGGGCGTTGTGTAGCAACAACCAAATGTATACCAATCGCACGTGCTAGTTGTGCCAAACGTGCAATAGGCGTTTCTACTTCTTTACCAGCCGTCATCATTAAATCGGCCAACTCATCAATTACCAAAACAATGTAAGGTAAGAAACGATGTCCGTTGTTTGGATTTAATTTGCGTTCAACAAATTTCTTATTGTATTCACGTATGTTACGTACTTGCGCATCTTTTAATAAATCGTATCGCAAATCCATTTCAACACACAATGAATTCAGTGTATGAATTACTTTCTTCGTATCTGTAATAATGGCGTCGCCACCATCAGGAAGTTTTGCTAAAAAGTGACGTTCGATTTTATTGAATAAAGTTAATTCTACTTTTTTCGGATCCACCAATACCAATTTCAATTGAGATGGATGCTTTTTGTATAGCAAGGAAGCGAGAAGCACGTTCAAGCCAACAGACTTACCTTGACCTGTAGCACCTGCAATAAGTAAGTGAGGAAGTTCTGCTAAATCGACTATAAATACTTCGTTCGAAACAGTCTTACCAAAAACGACTGGTAATTCCTTATCTGATTTCATAAACTTCTCTGTAGATAAAACAGAGCGCATAGAAACCATTTCTTTGTTTTTATTTGGAACTTCAATACCAATAGTACCTTTACCCGGTATCGGTGCAATGATACGAATACCCAACGCAGACAAGCTTAGGGCGATATCGTCTTCTAAGTTTTTAATTTTTGAAATACGAATACCTACTTCTGGTACAATTTCATAAAGCGTAACCGTTGGTCCGATCGTAGCTTTTATACTGGCAATACCAATATTATAATGCGACAAAGTCTCAACAATACGATCTTTATTAGCGCTTAATTCTTCTTTTGTAACTTGTATCGCTTTGCTTGAATCGTATTCATTCAATAAGTCAAAGGTTGGATATTTATACGATGATAAATCTAAAGTAGGATCGTAATTATACGTTTCCAAACTACCGACTTTTTCAAGTGTATTCTCTTCTGTTATATCTGTTATTTCTAAATCTAATGGTTCTTCTACAACAACTTCGTCCTCCAGTTCTTCAACTTCTGGAATATCAACCATTGCTTCTTCAACTGTTTCTTCAATTTCAAGTTCAGCAGATTTCTTTATGACTTTAGGTGCTTTACGTTCAATCACCCATTCTTCTTCCGCCTCTTCTTCACCTTCTTCTTCCAATTCTTCTGTTTCTTCTTCTTCCTCCTCTTCTAGCTCTTCAATTTCTTCTTCTTCACTTAATTCACTGATAGATTCTGGCATCACTATTTCATTCGTATTTTCAACAACAGCAATTTCTTGCGGAGAAAATAAATTGATTTTTGTGATGTTGAAGAAATAAATTACAAAGGCAAACAATAAAAATAACAATAAAAATGGCGTACCCCAACCTATTACATTATCTAAGAACAAAGCACTATCATAGCCTATACCGCCGCTCAAAAACGAAAGATATTTATCTCCTTTAGCCGATAATACAATGTAACCAAAGGCTGTACTGATCCACAATAAGAAATAAAAACTTGTTTTAATTAAGGTACCTAGCGGAATGGGAGAACTTAAATAAATAATTCGAAAGCCTGTTAAAAAGAAAATAGGCAAGAATAAATAAGAGGCAATACCAAACCATTTATAAATAAAAAAATACGATAAAATTGCGCCTAATATGCCGAGTAAATTATCTACTTCTCTGCCTGATTCTTGTATCGCTGTATCCCAAATAGATTCAACAATACTTTGATCGTTTCTTCCACTAAACAAATACGAGGTAAATGCTAGCAACAATGCAAATGAAAAAAGCATAATAAACATTCCTGCAACCAAATGAAATCTACGATCTTTTACGAAAGTTAATATTACAGATGGAGCAGATGGACCTTTGACTTTTTCTTCCTTAGGCGCTTCTTCTTTATTACTGACTTTTGAAGCAGTATTTGTTTTGTTATTTTTCTTAGGAATTGGGTTATTATCAGCCCGATACGTGTTTTCAGCCATATATACAAAGTAACTCTTAAAGTTAGCCTTTTTTTTGGTAGTTTCTAGGTGATGAATTCTAGTTATTCGCTGTATTGAATGCTAGCATAAGTGCTTTTAAATAGAAAGTACGGAGTACAAAGTATTGAGTACAAAGTTAACTTCCTAAAATTACTCGGTATTGAACGTTTGATTTCCCCAAATTATCTTTCTAAAAACTATTAATTCCCCTAGCTTAATCTCAATATATATTCGTTTATTTTTTTATTGAGTACTCTATACTTTGTACTTCGTACTCACTACTTTCTTATTGATCTCCCCTACCAAAGCCGGGCCTTCATAAATAAATCCAGAATATATCTGAATTAGACAAGCACCTGCATCTAGTTTATCGATTGCATCTTGCGCAGAATGTATGCCGCCTACGCCAATAACAGGGATCGTTCCATTAGATTTTTTCACCAAATAGCGAATAACCTCTGTTGAACGTATGGATAAAGGTCTGCCACTTAATCCACCCATTCCAATTGCTGCAACTTCTTCTCGATCGGTTGTTAAACCATCTCTGGTAATGGTTGTATTTGTAGCAATAATTCCCGCTAGTTTGGTTTCTGTTATTATTTCTACAATATCATCTAATTGCTCGTTTGTCAAATCGGGAGCAATTTTCAATAAAATGGGTTTTGGAATCGCTTTTTGATTGTTTACTTCTTGTAAACTATTCAATATTTTCTTTAGTGGTTCTTTTTCTTGCAATGCCCTTAAGCCTGGCGTATTGGGAGAGCTTACATTTACTACAAAATAATCCACGCAATCAAACAATTCGTTGAATGCCTTGATGTAATCTGTTAATGCTTCTTCGTTGGGTGTAAGCTTATTTTTACCAATATTACCTCCAATAATTACCTTCGATTTACGTTTGCGCAGACGGGCAGCAATTTCTTTCATCCCTCCATTATTAAAGCCCATGCGATTAATAACTGCTTCGTCTTGAGGTAAACGGAATAAACGCGGTTTGTCATTACCTTTTTGAGGGATGGGTGTTACAGTACCAATTTCAATAAAACCAAAACCCAATGCTGAAAATTCATCTACGATTTTAGCATCTTTATCAAAACCTGCTGCCAAGCCAACTGGGTTCGGGAACGTGATACCAAAAACGGTACGCTCTAACCGAGCATCTTTTACAGAATAGATCAAACGGAAAAGTGCTGAAACACCTGGAATTTTAAATATGACTTTTATGAATCCAAACGTTAAATGATGCGCTGTTTCAGGGTTAAAACAGAACAATAGGGGCTTGATAAGCAATTTATACACAGGCGTACACTTTAAATTCTACCTACAAAAATACGCAAAGACTAGCTGCGAATGAAAGTATTCTTCTAATTGTGGAAAAACTCGTTGTTGGGTTATGTCTTCTTTGTCTGAGCTGGGATTTGTCTGAACTGGGATTTATAAAGGATTTAATGGACTTACAGGACAATTAATCAAGAGCATTTTACATAAATATTTCTTTTTCTAAGAAGTAAAGTAAAAATTAATCCAGAATATGAATCATTAAATTTGCATTCTCCGCCGCAGTTGCCAATTTTAACTCTGAACGAAAACACCGTACTTCGCCGTGGATTTCTATGGTTTATGCAAGCGGACTTGTATAAATATATTCATATTT
>NZ_CALMGQ010000007.1 GCF_937863595.1 uncultured Cytophaga sp. | reverse complement strand
AGTAAAACACGAAGGCGATGCTACATTATTTGAAATAGACTTTGCAACTGAAAATGCAGTTGGTTTTTTATAATCTGGATGGTAAAAGTTATAGATGTAATTGTTGCGGGCAATGTAAGTATATATAGGAACATCATCTGGTTGCTCCATGTCTGGAACTGACAATGAATCTATTAAGTTACCAGAAACAAAAGGCTGGTCAATATGTTTGATTGCACCTAAGTAGGTTACATGTTTATTACTTCCATTTTGTGTACTTACTCTATATTTATATATAAGGATGGTATTGTCTCTTCCATAATCCGTGCCCGAAAAAGCATTATTAGGCGGTATATTGTTATAATATAGAGGTATAGAAATTCCTGTACTAAGTTCATATTGATACATCCATACAAATGAAAACAAATAAATATCATTATAATATAAATATTTTGAATCGTGTGAAAACAAATGTGCATTTATTCCACTACGTGTTTCTATAATCTTTAACGTACTAAAATTAAACAATCCTGTTTGGTTGTCAAATGGAGCAACAAACACATAAAATGGAATAGAGGAAATTGAAGCATTATCTGAAATTTTATTTCCCGAAAATGCGCAAAAATCTCCTTTTGTTGAGTACACAAGTTGAAAACCGGTATACGATAATGGTGAATAAGGCATATACAACGGATTTTCTTTGTATTCAAAATTAGGAATTGTATTTACAATGGGTGCTTTAATTTCGCAGGAATTTACTTGATAATTTAAAATTTTATTGCTGCGATATTCCAATACAGAAACCCACGTGTCAATATTGTTTTGATGTTTGATACCGCTGATAGAAGGTGCTACAGAGTCCTTCAAGAAAGTATTTTTACTTATTACCTTGCCTTTTCCTCCATTGCCATGCATGTCAATAATGTGATATTCTAGTTTGCATAAATCCCAAAATTTTCCACATTTGTTTGGATAATAACAACTTGTCACATCATTAATTGGCCTGTTCGTAACATAATTCCAATTCTCTTCGTGTGGTATTGTTTCGAACAAATAGTAATATCTGCGATTACTTTCTTCAATAGGTACAATTAGGCTTGTTGCATATAGGGAGCTGAAATTATAGGTATGTAATTTCCCATTGGACATAACCTGTCCGTTAACATCATACACATTTGTACCATCGTAATAAAAAAGTATGTTACCTAAGGTGTCGCAAATGGAATTTGCATACGGTGTCTGCAAATCTCCTTTATAGTTGGGATTATAAGGATTGTATAAATTGGTATTTGTAACAATTACTTTGGGGGTAGTAGAATTGAATTTTAAAATGTATTTAAAACCAATAACACGTTGATCGGTTTCGTGCTGAGCAAAAAGTATAGTTGAAAGAAGATTGAATGTAATAGCTAGTGATAATCTAATTCTCATATGTATAAAAGGCAGTACGTATCCATCTACAAGATAAGAATACGCACTGCCTTATGTTTAATTTTATACTTAATATTTAATATTATCTGTATATTTTGCGCTTCGCATAGCCAAAGATAGTGCAGTGCAATAAATCCAGCCACAATGAATTGCGTCTCTACCTTAGTGAACAATCTCAACCCAGCCCTTTTTACTACAATTGTTGTTGTATGTAGCTTCGTAATAATACACGCCATCGCTTACATCATTGTTTGGGCACCAATTGTTTTTATAATTGTTGTCTGAAAAAATATTGCTGCCCCAGGAATTATAAATACTCATGCGAATTGTTTCATTGGCATTGTTTGAAATGGCATACAAACAATCGTTTTTGTTGTCGTTGTTTGCTGTTACAAGATTGGTGACATTGAGCGTGCTGTTATTAACATACAGGCTATCTGCTCTTGTACCGCAGCTATTTTTTACAACCATATTATATTGTCCTGTTTCTGAAACTT
>NZ_CALMGQ010000006.1 GCF_937863595.1 uncultured Cytophaga sp. | reverse complement strand
ACCCTGGGCGGTAATAGCTATACATGTGATCGTGTATAAAAAGATTGTAGGGGATTTTACTGTTTTTATCGATGGTGTCTAATTGAGCAAGCGCTCCCTTTAAATCTGGATGATTGATGCGTGCCAGCCAAACCGCTGGCATACCCGGTATCATAGGCAAATAGATTTTACCATCCTGACCATACATATGCACAGTATATTGTGAGGTAACACCTGTGTAGCCATTGGTTAATGTGGGAGATAATTCATATCTATTTGCAAAACAACTGGCACTATCTGGTTCATTTACATCATACTGTACCAGCCCTTGCAACCATTGACTGCAGGTATAAATATAATTTCCCAAAGGGGAAAAAAAGTAATTTATTGGTGCTCCTTGAATACCGTATTTATACCGTAACGTACCATTTATATTATCAAAATTCCATAAACCAACAACACCTGAGCCGCCATTAAATTCTGTATTATGTAAACGAGCCAGCATATTGCCTTGGGGAGAAAAGCGCATAATATTAGGCAATGCTGAAAAATAAATTGCTTTATCCTTGTCATCTTTAGTAACCACAGGACCAATAATGCCACAAGAAGTTACTAAATAGGCCATAAATTCTTTGCGTTTATAATGATAGGCCATCACCCAAGTATCTAAATCGTTCTGATGCCTTACGGCTGCTATGAACCCTGCTGAGCCGCCATGTAATAATACATTCTTTTGAACAACGCTACCTAGTCCATTATTACCTTGTATATCTATTAACGCATACGACACGACTGAATCATACGGAAAAGCCGGAAGACCGTATCCCTCTGCATCTGTATAAAATAAATAATAATAACGCCCTCTGCTGGCAGGCAAATCCACCCACACAGCACTCTGGATACCGTCTCTGTTGCCAAACAAACCATCTCCATTTTCCATAACATTCCCATTACGATCATAAATCGTTTCCATATTCGTATACATAAGCAAATTACCATCAGTATCACATAATACAGGAGAAAACGTTCTGGCAATGGATACATGAGAAACATTATTGGTAGTATATGCCTCTATTCCCTGTGCATTGAATTTTACACCAGAGTCTTTCCAGTAAAAATATTGGGAAGCCTCCTTTTGGGCTCTCACGTTTGTAACACTTAATAATAGTACACTAAAGCAAAGTAGATATTTGGATAGCTGAAAGCTTAAAGCTAAAGGCTTAAAGCGTACATAAACCATCATAGATTTAACAAACTGGAGGCGATTTTTTTTATAGGTACGCAAATACGTCCCCAATGCAATTGAATGAAAAAAAATAGTTAAATGAAAATTCTTTTGTGTCATTATAGCCTTGTCTGCTGATGCGAAATAATAATCTATATAATTTTGGATAAATTAAAGCACTATGCTAACGCACAGTAGTAAACTTTAGTATACAAAAAGAGCCTGTACAGAATAATCCATACAGGCTCTTTCTCTATTTCAATGAATTATTGTTTAATAACTTTTGCTGTGTACAATATGTTGCCATTTTGAACAATGGTACATAAATACATCCCCGAAGATAATGTTACAGTTGAAAATGATATTTCTTCAAATCTATATTCCTTTGAAATTACTGATTTACCATTCACATCTGTAACTTTTAATTCTGCCGTACCAGTACCGCTCACATACACCGTTAATTGATCAGTAAATGGATTGGGGAACACCGAACCCACAGCTGCCGGAATTACATTTCCTCCTGTGTAAATTTGGTTTTCAGACTGGATATGATCTGTATTATCCCCTGCAACACGCAATGGACTTGGTGTACAACCTTCAAAATAATAGATGTTATATACTAAATTATTATCGCCGATATAAAATAAATGCGGTGTTTTGAACACTAAACTACGACCTGCAATATCTCCGAAAGATTGCGTAGCAGGTACATTCCCCCATTGATTACTAGCAAAATCAACTACATACTGCTGATACAAACGATTATTATAACCTGTATAATAAATCGTTCCCGTACTTGCATTAATGGTAAAGTGTCCATCGCAACCAAGTGAAGAAGGTACTTGTATGGAAACAGGCGCATCATAGGTATTAGCTAAATTCTTTTTACATACAAAGATATCCCCACTACAAGTTGCATAATACATATTGCCGTTGGCATCAAATACAATGTCTGTATAGCAATTAATACTGTATAAAGATGTCATCAACGTACCCTTATTGGAAGGATTGTTATCGCTTAACTCTTTGTAATAAATGGCACTTTCATTTGCATTCACATAAAATACACGACTATTGTTAATACCTATATCGTATTTAGTAGGATAGCTTACATAAGGTAATGCTTGAATGCTAGATGTTGCTGGATTCCATGAGTAAATAAAATTATTGTTAATAAAATTACGATAAACTAATTTTGCAGTATTCAAAGTTCCTGACGGATCTACTTTAATCAAGTCAGCATTGACACCTGCAGGAACCTGAACATCCGTCGAACCTGTTAACCGTCTTATGTTATTAGATGCATCTACGTAATAAATACCTAAAGCTGTACCCGGTGCGACAGCTACTGCATTCGTGCCCGCACGTACTCCATTTGTTGGCTGAGGGAAAGCCGGGGTCGGCACCCACTTCGCAAAACCTGCATCATAATGATAATACTGTAAACTTGCTGCATTTGTAGTTTTATCTTGACCTACAAAATATACATCCGAATTATCTGTTACAGCCAAATTGCTTATAACATTCCAATTGTTTACATCGCTTAAGATGCCGCTATTCCAGCCTGCAGAATTTACACCCGGGCCGCCAATAATAACGGTAGTAGTTGTAAAATCAGACACACATTGTCTGGCATCTGTAATATTCAATTTTATTTGATACGTACCAGGAGTTGCTGTAAATGTATTTGCTGGTGCGAATCCATCTGTAATAGGACTTGCAAATGTGCCTCCATTGGTAGATTGCCAGCCAATAGTTACAGGATATGCTTGGGCAACCACAACTGGTTCTAATGAAACCGTAGGAAGGCATGATGTAACCTGCGGATTTAGTCTTACATCCAACGGACCGTTTGGAATAACAGAAATTGTTATTGGTGCACTCGTTACATTACACGCCCGAATAACAAGCTGTCCATCACCACCTGGAATAGTACCATTTGTTTTGATGTAGCTATCCATTGTGATGTTATTTAAATATTGTCCTTTGTAGGTATACTGATTATATCCACTAACAACTGCAGATGAAGAAGCAGATGTATTGTATGTTCTCCAACCTGGGGGCAAGGTCCAAGTATATTGTGCATCAGGAATATTTGTATAAGCAGGCACAGATAAGTTATACCCTGTTTGATATGCTTTAGGGCAAGTTGGATATAGAGAAGCATAAGTGTAGTTATTAACGCCATCAACTTTTATCTCCGCAGGTTGCAATGCAAATGGGCTTGCTACTGTTATCGTATGAGGAAAAGTTTCTGTCTTACATAGTGAACCAACAGTACACGTCAGATTCCAATCACCTGGCTTATCTAAATATGGAATATATACATTATTACCGTTTCTATTGCCACTAATCAGGTTGTTTTTAACATTTCCTTGGGGATCAGTAAGTATCCAATTAAAGACATAACCATACGTTTGAAAAGTAACATTTCTATCACGTATGTCGAAATTTCCGCCACTTGAACATGTTGGAGCATTTGTTGATGTAAGCGTCACCGCAACATTACTTGTAACAAATGTTGGTAAAGTAATTAATTCCATTTGTTTCCTATAATCACATTCACCAGTAACAGCTCGACGTCCAAATAAAAAATGTATGCTATTATTTGACCCATTATTGACATGTATATCTACATTATGCATTAGAGCATTAAGTCTATAGTTTGGTATTACAGGAACTGTTATACTTGTCGTTAAATTTGGCTGAAAATAATAAAAAGTAACTTCATCTAAATCAAAATTCTTTCTATCATATTTAACTGCTTGCGGGTAGTAATGTTGCATTGTATACTTATCTCCTACATTCAATTTATTAAGATATAAATAGTTGTTAACATAGGGAAATGTTTCAGTACCATTAATTCTAGTTATTTCATTTCCAGTATCTGTTTCCCATTGAGTGTAATTAAATCTAAAATGATCTAGATCTGCATTCGTTGTATACGTTTGATATGTACCAGGACAAACCACACTGTTCCCATCCATTTTGACTGTACTTAAACAATCAAACTGTGAAAAGCCAACCATATGCATTAAAAAACTTGCATAAAATAAAAGTAATAATTTTTTCATTTTTCATTTAAATTTTGTAGATAATTGAAGATTCAAATTGTAAAATGCCAATTTACAATTGTGGTTCGAATGTAATAAAAATTAAAAATATAAATCATTATTAAATTAAAATTAAACTTATTTAGTTTATTTAGTACAATTTAATATAAATTCAATCATAAATACATGTAAGTATTTAACAATTGTTAATATATTATTTTTGATTGTGGAATTAAAAATAATCAACAATTGAATTTTTATATCTTAATACTATACAAAACTTAAGAAAAATGCATTTGACCTTTTAATTCATAGTCAGTCATAAAAGTACTTAACAAAATGTTCTGACAACAAAGGAAATAGAAACATGCCTTTTAATATTTATCATCTCAATACTCCGTTCTTTCATATTTATAAACTAGAGCATAGCAACCAAATTCTAGTACCACAATTTTTTCTTGAAATCATTCAATAAAGCCCTAGTAATCAAACTTATTGTAAACAACACCAATTTAATCTTTCATATACCATCTTTTTCGGTTAAATTTGCTCAATTTGAGTGCCCAAAAGAAACTGAAATGTCTCTTTAAACGCTCTTATTCTGATTCTCCGAACCATTGAAAAATTATAAATAATCCCACATGCCTAAGGATACTAGTATCAAACACATTTTAATTATCGGTAGCGGTCCCATTGTAATCGGACAAGCTTGTGAATTTGATTATGCGGGCTCACAAGCTGCACGTTCTCTTCGTGAAGAAGGAATCGAAGTTACCTTGATTAACTCCAATCCTGCTACCATCATGACCGACAAGGTTGTAGCGGATAATGTGTATTTATTGCCATTAGACAAAAAGTCGATCATTAAAATTCTTGAAAATCACAAGATTGATGCGGTGTTGCCTACAATGGGCGGACAAACAGCATTAAACCTTGCGATGGAATGCGATAAAGCAGGTGTTTGGAAAAAATACGGTGTTCGCATGATTGGTGTGGATGTAAACGCCATTGAAACGACAGAAGATCGCGAGAAATTCCGTTTAAAAATGATTGAAATTGGTGTAGGCGTTTGTAAAGGCGCAACAGCAACTTCCTTCTTACAAGGAAAAGAAATCGCACAACAAATTGGTTTTCCATTAGTCATTCGCCCTTCGTTTACCTTAGGTGGTACAGGTGGTGGCTTTGTGAATACGCCCGATAAATTTGATGAAGCCTTAACTGCAGGCTTACACGCTTCACCTACACATGAAGTGTTGGTAGAACAAAGTATTGTTGGTTGGAAAGAATACGAATTGGAAATTTTGCGTGACAGCATTGGTAATATGATTATCATTTGTTCGATTGAAAACTTCGATCCAATGGGTATTCACACAGGTGACTCAATCACAGTAGCGCCAGCAATGACCTTGCCCGATACGGTTTATCAAGAAATGCGCGATCAATCAATAAAAATGATGAAAGCGATTGGTAATTTTGCAGGTGGTTGCAACGTACAATTCTCAGTAGATCCAAAAACAGATTTTATTGTTGGTATTGAAATCAACCCGCGTGTGTCGCGTTCTTCAGCCTTAGCTTCTAAAGCAACTGGTTATCCTATCGCAAAAATATCTGCGAAACTTGCAATCGGTTATAACTTAGATGAATTAAAAAATCAAATCACAAAAACAACAAGTGCATTTTTTGAACCTGCCTTGGATTATGTGATTGTAAAAGTACCACGTTGGAACTTTGATAAATTTAAAGGTGCAGATCGTTCTTTAGGTTTGCAAATGAAATCTGTGGGTGAAACCATGGGTATCGGTCGCAACTTCCAAGAAGCATTGCAAAAAGCATGTCAATCGTTGGAGATTAAACGTAACGGATTGGGTGCAGATGGTAAAGAGTTAACCAACCAAGCTGAAATACTTCACAGCTTAGAATTCCCTAGCTGGAATCGTTTGTTCCACATTTACGATGCCTACAAATTGGGCGTTCAATCTAAGACCATACAAAAATTAACAAAGATCGATCCTTGGTTCTTGAATCAAATTGAAGAGCTTGTTCTTCTTGAAAAAGAAATTCAAAAACAAACGATACAGACAATCAGCAAAGAAATGCTGAAGACTGCAAAGCAAAAAGGCTACGCAGATCGTCAGATTGCACACTTGCTAAAATGTTTGGAAAGCGAAGTATTTACGAAGCGTCATGAATTTGGCATCAAACGTATTTACAAAATAGTGGATACCTGCTCTGCTGAATTTGAAGCAAAAACACCGTATTACTATTCTACATTTGAAGGCGAAAACGAATCGATTCCTTCCGATAAAAAGAAGATTATTGTGTTGGGTTCAGGACCAAACCGTATCGGACAAGGTATTGAGTTTGATTACTCTTGTGTGCATGGTGTATTGGCTGCTAAAGAATGTGGTTACGAAACCATCATGATCAATTGCAACCCTGAAACGGTTTCAACGGATTTTGATATCGCAGATAAATTATATTTCGAACCTGTATTCTGGGAACACATTTACGAAATCATTCTTCTTGAAAAACCAGTTGGCGTAATCGTTCAACTTGGTGGACAAACAGCGCTTAAGCTTGCTGAGAAATTAGAACGATATGGCATCAAAATTATAGGAACGGATTTCCAATCCTTAGATTTAGCTGAAGATCGCGGTCGTTTCTCTGCTTTATTAAAAGAAATCAACATTCCATATCCAGAATTTGGTGTAATTGAAAACGCAGATGAAGCGGTTGAAATCAGCAAGAAATTAAACTTCCCATTATTGGTTCGTCCTTCGTATGTATTGGGCGGACAAAGCATGAAGATTGTTATCAACGAACAAGAATTGGAAGAGCATGTGGTGAACTTGTTAAAAGATCACCCAGGCAACCAAGTGTTGGTGGATCACTTCTTAGAAAACGCAATCGAAGCAGAAGCAGATGCTATTTGTGATGGAGAAAATGTATACATCATTGGTATCATGGAACACATCGAGCCTGCAGGTATTCACTCCGGAGATTCGCACTCGGTATTGCCAACCTTCGATTTAAGCGACGATGTGTTGCAACAAATTAAAGATCATACGAAAAAAATTGCTGTAGCACTTAAAACAGTAGGTTTGATCAATATTCAGTTTGCGATTAAAAACGAAAAAGTATACATCATCGAAGCAAACCCAAGAGCATCTCGTACGGTACCATTCATTTGCAAAGCATACGATGAGCCATATGTTAACTATGCAACCAAAGTAATGTTGGGCGAAAAGAAAGTAACAGACTTTACATTTGCACCAAAAATGGATGGTTACGCAATTAAAATTCCTGTATTCTCGTTTAATAAATTCCCGAATGTAAACAAAGAACTTGGACCAGAGATGAAATCTACGGGAGAAGCAATCTTGTTTATTGATGATTTGCAAGACGATGCGTTTGTAAAATTATATTCTGAACGGAATTTATATTTGAGCCGATAATTAAGTTATATGTTTTAAGTAATAAGTTTTCAGATGCTTTTCTTTGAACTTATTACTTAAAACATTAAATTATAGTAGAGAGCCTGTTGTTTTTAATTCAAATTGATAAAATAAATCTTCAATTTAATCGTCTTAAAACTAAAGCATATTACTTAGAACATATCATGTTAAAATTCATATTCTGGACCCTTATTATATTTTTACTTGTAAGATGGTTGTTAAAGCCTTTTTTAAAGTTTGCTGTAATGAAAAGCGCTCAAAAAATGGCTCAAAATATGAACCAACAATACAACCAACAACAAAAGCCTCGTCAGCCAGAAGGTTCAATTCGTGTAGATCGCGTTCCTGAACCAAAATCTACAAAGACCACTTCAGCTGGTTCTAAAGACGAATATATAGATTACGAAGAAGTAAAATAATCAGATTTATTTATTTTATACTGATTTACAAATACTTACAAATATCTACATAATTAAAAAACTTACATATTTCGACTCCTAACTTTATTTTTTTGTTATCTTTGTCATCCTTTTAAATCTGTATAAGATTAAAGAGGAATGGGATTAAATTGAACTTAACATAAAGAACATAAATGTCTTGGTTTAAGAGAACAGAAAAAGGTATCACTACCCCTACTGAAGAGAAAAGAGAAGTACCTGATGGTTTGTGGTATCAATGTCCTGAATGTAAAAAAGTGGTTCACACCCGTGAGCACGAAGAGCATGCTTGGACGTGTGTTGATTGTAACTACCACGCACGCGTAGGATCTAAAGAATATTTTGAATTATTTTTCGATAACAATGAATTCACTGAATTAGACGCAGGTCTAAGTTCTGGAGATCCATTAAAATTTATTGACAGCCAACCCTATCCAAAACGTATTATTGCTGCGCAAGCCAAAACAGGCTTAACAGATGCTGTACGTACAGGTTTCGGTAAAGTAGGTGGAAAAGATGCCGTAATCTGCTGTATGGATTTCACCTTCATTGGTGGTTCTATGGGTTCGGTTGTGGGTGAAAAAATATCTAGAGGTATTGATGCTGCCCGTGCTAAAAAAGTACCCTTCATCATGATTTGTAAATCTGGTGGTGCACGTATGATGGAAGCAGGTTTCTCCTTAATGCAAATGGCTAAAACTTCTGCACGATTAGCATTATTATCTGAAGAAAAATTACCGTATATCTCTATCTTAACAGATCCTACAACGGGTGGCGTTACAGCATCCTATGCGATGTTGGGTGATATTAATATTGCAGAACCAGGAGCTTTGATCGGTTTCGCTGGACCACGCGTGGTTAGAGAAACGATTGGTAAAGATTTACCAGCTGGTTTCCAAACTTCTGAGTTCTTATTAGAACATGGTTTCCTTGATTTTATTGTTGATCGAAAAATCATGAAAAAACAAGTATCTGATTTCTTAAGAATGGTTAAGAAAAAGTAAGTGTTACATATTATTTAAAAAGTCCCGCTTATAGCGGGACTTTTTGTTACATTAATTTTTACCAATCTATTATTCTTCTCATCCATATTTTATTAATAAAACTTAATTCGTGAACCTTATGAAATATTTTATTCTACTAATACATTTATTGTTTTTTCAAATCTTATTTGCCCAAGTAAAAACAGAAGAACTTTCCCTTGAAAAAGGAAATTATATTTTAAATACACTTCAAGTTCCAAATAATGGGGGTCTAATAATTAAAACAGGAAAAAAAGGATTTAATACAAAAGATTTAAATTGGAAATTAAATTACTATTCGCCCGAAATGAAACTTGTTTATTCTGTTCCGCTAGAAAAAAATCAAATTAATAAAGACTTTCGAAATTTTTTGATTGCATCCACAAACTCAAAGCACATATACCACATCGAGCCTAAAGGCTATAATACTACTATGGGAGTTGGCAGCTTTTTCGTTACTCAAATAAACGAAACAGGCGCTAAAAAAACATTTGAACTAGATAACATTAAAGACTTAGGTGATAAAAAAGCAGTTTTTGCTGACAGTAAATATTTTTACTATTTCACTAGCTTAAAAGTTAAAAATGAGGTTACAAAGAAGAAAGACGTTTCAAACTCATTAGTGCGGGTATCTGCATCTGATTTTTCTAAAACTAATATTTCTTTAAAACTCCCTCCATTAAGAGATGAAGACAAATCAACTGAATGGAATTACAGTGGCAATTTTGATAATGCAATTTACTTCACGAGCAAAACGCTGTTAGAGGATGGAACATACATCTATGATATCATACTTATAGACAATACAGGTAAAACAACAAAAAATTTCAGTATCGATGCAAAACTTGCTACGAATATTCCAAGAGCATCCAATAATAATAAATATTTTTATTGGGCAGATTTTGATGATGATGATTTTAATAGTCGCACTGCACAAAATTCTGTATATGATACCTATGGCATTACCTATTATACTACTGAAGCGCTAGCCAAATATGGTGCTTTGGGTGATATTACTTTTGACCCTAAAAATAATGCCATCTATATTTATGGATTATGTGGCCCTGGTGCTTATAAAATTAATAACTATAATTGCCCAACTAAAGCATGGTTTATCCAAAAATATGACATCAATGGTAAGCAACTTTGGAAAAAAGAATATGACTTTTCTGAAAGTCTTCAAAACAATCTCTATTTAAAGGGAAGTAGCTTTCCATACAGACGTGCACTAAATTTAAATATAAGTAATCCAGCGTTACTTACATTTCAAGTAAAATCTATTAAAAGTATTTACTCATACAATGTAGAACCTGGAACTGGAAACATTACTAAAACTTATAGCAATGAATTTAACAGTTTGCTTTTTACAACATTTTCAACAACCTATGACCCTACTGTCTCTTCTACTTTAAATACGTTTCTATCTAAAAGAGACCCCAAAGCAAAAGATGTATATTATTTAGGTTTTGATTTTGGCCCAAATGATATCGTTATTGAAGACCAAGTCAAATTAAATGTTATTAAACTAAATTATTTTAAATAGTACAACAAAGAAGTCTCACCGAAAAGCGAGACTTCTTTGTTATTGACAACCAATACTACCTCTAACAAATTTTACAAGTTCAATTCTAATCAAAACCTAGAATCTTCGATTTAAATGGGGATTGAAGTTTTGAAAAATGTAACATTACAATCCTTGCGTAAAGTCGTATTGTACCTTACAAAAAATCGGAAATTATATGCAAGCACCCCTACTAACCATCAACGAAGAATTATTTCAATACGGAATTGTAAAAACATTTCCGGTTGATTATGTATTGCTGCAAGAAAGCGGTGCGATTCGTTCCATTCCAATTGTATTAAAAGGTAGTTTGAAAGTAATGCGCACCGAGGAAGATGGCAGAGAAATTTTGTTGTACTACATTCTTCCAGGTGAAAGTTGCATCATGTCTTTCCTCGCAGGTTTAAACGACGATACCAGCAAAGTGAAAGCAGTTGTTGAAGATGAAGCCGAAATTCTTTTAATACCCTTAGATAAGGCTAGCCAGTTGGTACGTACCAATCCGCAGTGGGTAGATTTTATTTTTAAATTATACCACAAACGTTTTGAAGAATTGTTGAACGTTGTAAATGCGGTTGCCTTCCAAAAATTAGATGTGCGTGTGTTGGATGCACTCACTAAGAAAGCAGCGAGTGCCAAAACAAACGAATTACAGATAACGCATCAACAACTTGCGGATGAACTTGGAACTTCAAGGGAAGTTATTTCAAGAGTATTAAAACAAATGGAGCATGAAAAATTGGTTGTGTTGAGCAGGAATAAAATTACGTTAATTCAAAAGTAATTGAAAGAGGTTATGCCTCTTCGCCTTTTTCGGTGTTACTAAGGTCTCAGAAGACTATGAATGTTCGCATCATTATCCTTGGGTCTTTGACAAGATTATGTTAGCAATCCATCAACTAATACAAAAAACTCCATTTTACCGCCTTTAATCTCAAAACACCTATTTCCATTCTTTGCCGACAACTTGTCGGAGACTCAGGAAAATCAGAGCCGCTCATTAAGTAAACGTTTGCCTCCTGAGAACTCCAACAAGGGCGTTAATCCAAAATGACACATTTATTTTCTTTATGTAACATACATCACATACTTTTCTATTCCTTTTTTGTATTTTGAATAAAAAGAAAGAAAATCATGAAAAATATAGGTAATACAGA
Organism: uncultured Cytophaga sp.; assembly: GCF_937863595.1. GTDB lineage: Bacteria > Bacteroidota > Bacteroidia > Cytophagales > Cytophagaceae > Cytophaga. The sequence continues at coordinate 8,403 of NZ_CALMGQ010000006.1, read as the reverse complement.
TCGGATTATTCGCATAGCAATTGCGATTGTAATTTCAATTTTATTTGCAACAGATATTATTTCTGGCACATTAGGGATTATTTTATTACTCGTAGCTATTGTATTGGTCGTTACCAGCATGATAAGTACGTGTCCGCTCTATCTTCCTTTTGGGATCTCTACCTGCAAAAAAGAAAAGCATTAATATGATAGATTTGCAGGTGGTTGGTCGAAAAGACACAACCACAGCAGACTGTGGTGTGTAGGTAAATGATGTGTCCCAACAAGGTGCTAAAGATGCTATTAAATAAAAACGCCTTGTGTAACAAACATCACTGAAGGGCATCATTCTTTACACTAATTTTGTATAAATAAATCGACCATGACTATTCAAGAACGCATACAATCCAATATAGGAACAATCGTCGATGTACGAACTGTTTCTGAGTTTACTGCAGAACATGTTGAAGGCTCTATTAACATTCCACTCAATCAAATCGAAGCACGTTTGGATGAACTGAAAGCATTAAAGCAACCGCTCCTACTTTGCTGTTTATCGGGTGGCCGAAGCGGACAAGCGCAAAATTACCTTTCCCAACAAGGATTGGAATGTTATAATGCAGGCGGTTGGGCCGATGTCGAATTTATGAAACAAAAAAACGATTAATATGATAGCCGCAATAAAAAAAATATTAGGTATTGGACCTGCTACCGATTATAAAGCGCTTATGCAAAAAGGTGCTGTAATCATTGATGTGCGCACAAAAGGAGAATATGCAGGCGGCCATATTAAAGGTTCACTAAATATTCCTGTAAATGAAATAAGCAATCAACTATCCAAGATTTCAAAAGACAAAATTATTATCACATGCTGTGCGTCTGGTATGCGCAGTGGAAGTGCTAAAAGTATGTTGAAATCAAAAGGCTATCCGGAAGTTTACAATGGCGGTCCGTGGAATAGTCTACAACGAAAAATTTCATGATACGCACTATTTTACATACCCCTTGGGGCTTTATGCGCTGGCTGCGCTTAGGCTTTGGTATAATCTTTATTTATTTCGGCGTAACACATCACGACATATTTGCAGGATTGGCGGGAGTTTTTTTTGTCATTCAATCTGTATTCAATATGGGTTGTTGTAATACCAGTGGAAGTTGTGATACAAAAAAATAATGTAGGAGTGGCTGTATTCACAAAATCAAAGCGCCCAAATCCAATTCAGAATCCTTGGCATACTCCCACTTCCCTTTTATAATAGAATTTAATATGTCTGCAATATACAATGGATTGCTTTTAGAGCGGACTTCTTTATATGGTGTGTATTGAAAAATATTTTTACTTAACACTCGGTTAAATGGGAAAACGATAATTGTTACAATCAATTTAGGGATAAACATAAACAAGTCCGCAATAAAAAGTGGTGCTTGATATCCCTCACCAGACATGTGGTCGAGAAATACAAAATCAGAAAAATCAGTAATAGGATACTTTCCCATTATGGGCAAGATTAAATCATCCCAATCATCTCCGTACACGCCTAAGTCAGTATTAATGGTTGTTTCCAAAGATAATTTTTCAATGGGTTCTCCTCGTACTTCTGAGATGATTTTTAAAATATCGAGATAGATTTGTTTGGTACTATTCATTGTTATTCTATACGCTAAAACGTAAACCCAACGTTAATCATTAAATGCAATGGCATTCCAGGGCCTGAGTTTTCAAAGACTGTTTTTACGTCATCACTACCTATTTGCAATGCAATTGGGCTACGTCCAATATATGTATCCTTACTACCAAAACTAGCTTGCCCAGTATGCACACCAATCAAAAAATCGAAAAAAAATCTTTTTGAACAAGTAACTCTATATCCACCAGATATGCCTCCACTCCAATAAGAAATAGTTGCCTCATGTTCTTCGTCATAATATCGATTATCATTATTTGGGCTAGTTCCACGATGATATCCTGAATATACGATTGGATTAAAATAGGAATATCCTCCACGTGCTTCAATAAAAAAACCGCTATATTTTCCAAAATAATATCTTGCTGTTAGATTACCTGTATATCCAGAAAAAAGTCCACCATTTACAGATCCTAATATTCCTATACCAACGTGTTTGGTAATCGCATATTCATAGCCTACAAATAGTATTGCTATCGTAAGTGATGTGCCAATTTTAATCGCATTACGTTTAAACTTGATAGGTTGGATTGTATCCTGCGCCTGAATAAAATTCACTGAGGCCAAAAATAAAAAAGTAACTGCAATTGATTTAGAAAAAATTTTCATAAAGTTGTTTATAGTCTTTTAAATTATAATGGCACGAAGAATCGAATATAGATTAATTGAACTCGAAATACCATTCTCATCAATAGGACAAATATACTATCGCTTACCCCTACGAGTATTGTATAATTATTTAAATGAAAAAGGAAGATAGCTAAAAATCATCATCTGCTGAAGGGATGAATTTCTCCCGCTGATGTTGGCACCTCCCACTCCCCACCTACACCACAAAACCCTTCAAAGGTTGCGCCTTTTCGGCCAACCATCTGCTATACTTTGATGTTTACACGTCTAAATTTAAGCAGACTTTATTTACATATTCAATCCTACAAATTAGAAATCCGACAAGGGCGTGAGAAAAGTCACAAATAAATCATTTCCTTTATCATCACCAATAATGAAGGCTGGGAAATTAACTCTGTATATAGAATGTATACATTAACATTAGCTTACAAAAATTTCCACTCTACCTGAATCTGGATCATTGCCAGGCATATCTAGGCCTGCTAAAATATGCCAACGCACTTCGCGTGGGTAAACATTGTATGATGCCTGTACACCTTCTGGCAAAAATACATTTTCAACCCAAGAATAATTTTTGTTCGCATCCAAATGTCGAGAACCTGAAAACTCAAAAGAGAATTCATGAATATAACTCGTATCTACTTTTTCTTTACTCACAGAATTGCCATTAACAATTTCATTATGTATTATTTTAACATGTTGAATTGCTACTAATTTTACATATAGTTTATCAATAGTGATTCCAACATCTTTAACTTCCACATTTACCGTAACCGGTACGTTTACATTTCGAGGCACATTCGTATTCATCACAATTTCAACCTTTGCAGCATTCCCTGTGATTTTATTTGCAATGCTTTTAATTTTATCAAAAAGTCCCATGTTTTAACACTTTAGTTCGTTATAAATATACCTTGACTTACCATACTTTCCAAAACGGTTTATTCGGAATTATTTTAAAAGGGTCAATTTCTTCTTTCTTAAAATTAAAATACGTCTTAGAACCTTCTTGTTTCGAAACTTCAAAATAGAAATCCTTGTTGAGTTTACCAATATCCACTAACTGTATTTCGTCTAACTCTGTTAAGTTATCTAACACTATTTTTTTTAACATAGGAAGCTTTTTTAGTGAAATCAATTTTAACGCAGTGTTTCGAATCACTAATTCTTCCAATGTATTGAGTGTGCATTGACCAAGGCTTTCAATTGGATTGTCTGAGAGGTCAAGTTTTTGAAGAGGTAATGTCGAAAACGCATCATGCAAATACGTAACTGTACAATTAATTAAAGCCAATGATTTAATTGTTGAACCATAATATTGTAGGGTGTTGAAGAATTGAAATACTTCATGATTCACCATTCGTTCTTGATCTTTGACAATCAATTCGTCAAAATATTTTAAATAAACACCTTCAATTCCACTCATATCAGAGTCAATTGTCAACGATTTCATTGTAGCAGCTGCTTCTGAAGAGCCCGCATCAAATTTATGTTGTAGCGTATTTGTGAAATATAATGCTGTTTTTGAATTTGGAATGCCGCCCGTTAATAAAATCTTTTTTGAATAAAAATCTTTTTTCCAAATTGTCCAAAATGCAGTTCTAAAACTACCATTTGTAATAATTAAAGCTAAGGCAAGTGCATGTGCTCTAAGTTTTTCATCTGTATGATAAAGTCCCGTATAAAATACTAAATCAAACAAACCATTAAAATTGATATCTTCCTTTGCGAACTCCTCTATGAGTGCAATAATTTCAAGCGTATCATCTCCTAAAAACGTATGAATGATTTTTCCTATTTCTTTGTGTTTACCAATATCATTACACCTAAAGTTCGAATAATTTTCAAGTGTATAATCGTCTGTTAAAAACTGATAAATCACCTTATCGTTTTTATTGGATTCAAAAGCGGCTGATTTACTCGTTCTAGATTCGACAAACGTTCTGAAATGTTTTAGGTTTGAATCTTTCCGTTCCTGAGACTGGCTTAGAAGGGCTGATTTTAATTCAGTCAAATATTCTACGGAGTTGTCAAATCGAAAAACGGTAACGCGTTTGTCTGAGTTTTGATTTCTATATAACTCATTAAAAATCGGAACTCCTAAAACCAAACTCGCATCTTCGTTGATCCATTTTTCTAAACTTCCTGAAGTTTCTGCAGGTGGAAAGTCTGAAGGAAACACTGGAAATTTCAAAATGTCTGAATATTTAGTAATATGCGTACTTAAATACCCTCTAGAATACTTCTTAACATAACCCTTCGCAGATTTAAGATCAAACGAACCAAGCACATATGTCTTCATAGAAATATCTGATGTAGGGTCTTCGATGGTATTTATTTGGGCAAGTGCTTCCATCCATTCTGTAGGAACAGATTCATTGAAGAATAACACGATTCCAAATCCCTTTTTAAAATATACTACCACTTCATTTGGTTGTATTCCTTTCGCTTTAATTAATTCATCAAATTTTTCCTCTCGTCCATCATCCAACAATTTAATTTTAAATTCAGTAGCTATTTGTTGGGTTAAGGTCTCTTGAGAAATTCTTCCATTACTGGTCCCCCAAAAAGTAAGTTCTATCATAAGGAGTAATTGATTAAGATGGCGTATTTTATTTGTCATTAAAAAGGATATAAATTATACCAATTTATATCCTTTTATGAAATTATTATTTCTAAACTATTCTCGCCCTTGTCGGAGTTCCCAAGGCCACATAAGTCTATTATTGTTCGTATCATTATCCTTGGGTCTCCGACAAGCGTATGTTAGCGCTCCTTCATCTAAAACAAACTCACTTGCAGCACATATTTTCATAACACATATTTCCATTCTTAGCAGACAGCTTGTCGGAGACTCAGGAAATTAACAGCCGCTCATTGAGTAAATGTTTACCTCCTGAGAACTCCGACAAGGGCGTGAAAGCCTACCAACAAAAACCGATGCCATCGGTACTATTATTAATTTTCAATATTTTCTTCCTTACAAATTCGCAAAGAAATCATTTCCCTTATCATCGCAAATAATGAATGCAGGAAAATCCACTACTTCGATTTTACGTACCGCTTCCATACCCAATTCTTCGAAGTCAATCACTTCTACAGACTTGATATTTTCTTTCGCTAAGATTGCTGCTGGCCCACCGATGGAACCCAAATAGAAACCACCAAATTGATTACAGGCATCGGTTACTGCTTTTGAACGGTTCCCTTTTGCAAGCATAATCATAGAGCCTCCTTGACTTTGGAACAGATTCACGTATGAATCCATTCGTCCTGCTGTAGTTGGGCCAAAGCTTCCGGAAGGCATCCCTTCAGGAGTCTTAGCAGGACCCGCATAATACACGGGGTGGTTTTTAAAATATTCGGGCATTGGTTTTCCCGCGTCTAATAATTCTTTAATTTTTGCATGCGCAATATCACGCGCTACAATCAAGGTACCTTTTAATTTCAAACGCGTTTTGATTGGATACTGTGAAAGCAATTTCAAAATGTCTGCCATCGGCTGATTCAAATCTACATCTACCGCTTTTTCTAAATGCGGCGCTTGTGCAGGCAAATACTTTTCAGGATTCATTTCTAAGGCTTCAATAAAAATACCTTCTTCGGTAATCTTTGCTTTGATGTTGCGATCTGCAGAGCAGCTTACACCAATACCCACCGGACAAGATGCTGCGTGACGTGGCAAACGAATCACTTTAACATCGTGTGTAAAGTACTTGCCACCAAATTGCGCACCAATCAAACTCTCTTGACAAATCAATTGCACGCGTTCTTCCCAAGCCGTATCACGGAATGCTTGTCCGCCCATGTTGCCTTCTGTTGGCAATTCATCGTAATACCCTGCTGATGCAAGCTTTACCGCTTTTAAGTTTGCTTCCGCAGATGTACCACCAATCACCAATGCTAAATGGTAGGGTGGACACGCTGAAGTACCCAAGTCTTTAATTTTATTTTTAACGAACTCTGCTAAACTTGCATCATTCAATAAAGCCTTTGTTTGTTGGTATAAATACGTTTTGTTGGCAGAGCCGCCGCCCTTTGCCATAAACAAGAATTTGTATTCATTGCCTTGTTCGGCATAAATATCAATTTGTGCTGGTAAGTTGGTACCAGAGTTTTTCTCATCAAACATCGTAATCGGCACTACTTGAGAGTAGCGTAAATTGCGCTGTTGGAATGTATTGTAAATTCCTTTAGACAAAGCCTCTTCATCGTTGGCGCCCGTCCAAACGTTTTCTCCTTTTTTACCCATAACGATAGCCGTTCCGGTATCTTGGCACGAAGGCAGCTTGCCTTCACCTGCGGTAGAAGCATTTTGCAATAAGGTATAGGCAACAAAACGATCGTTGTCTGTCGCTTCCGGATCTGTGATAATTTTTGCTACCTTTTCTAAATGCGAAGGTCGTAAATAGAAAGAAACCTCCGCCAATGCTTTTTCAGCAACCAATTCAAGTGCTTTGGGATCAATTTTTAAAATTTTTCTGCCGTCTACTTCAATCGTAGAAACATACTCTGTACTGATTAATTTATAGGGTGTTGGATCTTTTTTTAGAGGGAAGGGTTTTTGATATATAAATTCAGCCATGATGCGTTATTGTTTGTGTTAAATAAGAATTCTAATTTACGGAGTATCGTGCTTTTTCCTAGAAATGTATCCAGAATCTTTTATGACATGTTTTTAAGAAGTAGCGATCAATTTTTCTAAGTAATGAAAATCAATGTGGTAGTCTTTTTTAATGGCATCAATCTTTCCTTGCACCGTTTGATCCTGCACATTCGAAGCCACTTTTGACCCAACCAACATCACATTTTTACGCGTATGTTCATTTGAAATAAATTCAAACACTTTCGTTTGATAGTGATGCTGTTCTAAAATCAAAGCACGGATGGTATCCGTCACCATTTCAAATTGACGTTCTTTAAAAATGCCGTATTTCAAAATCGGACTTTCTTGTTCGATTCCTTTTAGTTGTTGGCGAATTTGTTTGTGACAGCATGGTGCGCACACAATAAGTTGTGCATTGGATACAATCCCTTTATAAATGGCATCATCCGTTGCCGTATCGCAGGCATGAAGAGCTATCAAAATATCAATTTGCTTTTCAGAATACGTTTGAATCGGTTTACAAACAAAACGTAAATTCTCAAAACCACATTTTTGAGCAATGTCATTACAATAGTCTACCAGTTCTTCGCGCAGCTCAATACCGGTTACGTGAACGTTCAAACCTTTTTCGTTTGACAAATAATCGTACAAAGCAAAGGTCAAATACCCTTTACCCGAACCCATGTCAACGATGTGTATTTCTTCAGGCAAAGTTGCCGACTCAACCAATCCTTCTATGATCTCAAGGTATTTGTTTATTTGCCGATACTTATCAGACATCTTTTGAATGAGTACACCATTGGCATCCATAATGCCTAAATAAGTAAGATATGCATGCGTCCCTGAAGCACGTTTCACTTTTTGACGATCGTGAACCGATTCAAGTGTGGCAGAAAACGTGGCTTTGTTTTGTTGGAGTGTAACAACACCTTTTTTAGAATGAAGCAAAATATAATCTTGTGTTGTTGTAAACATCGATGCATTTTTAAAAACCCCACCGATTATCTTCTGAAGTTCTTGTATGCCTTCCTCAATGGACCAATTTTTAACTTGATCGTTTGTTTTATATCTGTAGGTAAATGACAGACCTCCTAAACCTTTCATTTCAATATAACGAACATAGAGATTCAGTAACGACGATTGTTTATCAATAGGGCTACTGATTGTCATTTTAACAAAGGTGTGTGCTAAAATACTTTGTTTGAGAAAATCCAATAACTGGCTTTGTTCTTTCATAAAGCAAAGGTACGCATTCCTCATCGGACAGTAAAGTGATTAAAAGCATCCCAAGGTTAGTCCATCACTTTTATTACAGCAGTTATGCAGCTACGGGTAATTAAAAATATAATAACAGAAAAAAGAGCATAAAAAAAGCCCGAAGTAAACTTCGAGCTTTAATTTTTTCCTAAGAAAAGAATTATTTTGTAGCTTTTTTAGCTACTGCTTTCTTAGCTACTTTTTTAGCTGCAGGCTTTTTAGCTGCTGCTTTTTTAGCTACTTTTT
>NZ_CALMGQ010000005.1 GCF_937863595.1 uncultured Cytophaga sp. | reverse complement strand
CATTATTTGTATTGAATTATCAGTAGTAGTACTCAAAACCTTTTATTTTTCCATGCCTACTTTTATTTTATTCAATATTCTTGCTATTCAATTTTGTTTATGGGTTGGTTTGAATAAATATAAAAATGGCAACAAAAGTGCAAAATGGTTTGTATGCTCTTTTATTATTTTAAACATATTCTTTTTAATATTCGGTCTGGAGTATTTAAATTGGCTTCCATCTTCCATTTTTACAGTGTATGCACTCAACATAGGAGTTATTCTGCAATTCATTTTTTTATCTATTGGTATAACAGAATCAATTAAAAATTCAGAAAGAGAAAAACATAAAACGCATTTAGAGCTAATCACTACACGAGAAAAAAATGCATCCATGCATCTCATTGAATTAAAAAAACAAATGAATCCGCATTTTATTTTCAATGCTTTAAATTCCATTCTTGAGCGCATATTGACGGATAAAAAAGAGCAAGCAGTGGACTTCTTGACACGTTTTTCAAAGTTAATACGAGACACCCTAAATTATTCTGAACAAGTATTTATACCACTTTCTGACGAACTTACATTTATTGAAAATTATTTATTTATTGAGCAAATGCGGCTCGGCACCAGCTTCACATATACAATAGGATTTCCAACAAATATGGAAACGGATGACATTGAGTTCCCATCCTTTATCATTCAACCCTTTGTTGAAAATGCCATCTGGCATGGTCTTATGCCAAAGGCAGGCAATAAAAGTTTACGCATAAATGTTTATCTAGAAGGTAAAATACTCCATGTACAAATAATTGACAATGGGGTTGGTAGGAAAACGATACATCAAGAAAAAAAAGTACATAAATCAAAAGGGATTTCCATTGTTAGAGAACGTCTTAAACTAATTGAATTAACATACCACTTAAAAACAGATTTACACATATCCGATTTGTATGATGATAACAACAATCCGTGTGGAACAATCGCACACATAAAAATTGAAACCAGCTATGAATGAAAAAATTAAAGCAATAATAATAGACGATGAAAAAGATGGAAGGACAGTTTTATCTACATTGATAAAACTGTATTGCCCGCAAGTGGAAATAATTGGAGAATCATCTTCTGGAGAGCAAGGCTTGATAATGATAGAAGAATTGAATCCCGCATTGGTTTTTCTTGATATAGATATGCCTGGCATGAATGGCTTTTCTTTATTAAAAAAACTAAAAGAAATCAACTTTGAAGTAATCTTTGTAACAGCCCACCACCATTACGCCCTAAAAGCAATCAAACATAGTGCATTGGATTACCTTTTAAAACCAGTTGACAAAACAGAATTGATTGAGGCCATAGGAAAATTTAAAATTAGCTCTAGTGTAAATGAGCGGATGGCATACTTATTAGAAAACGAAACCAAAGACCTCAGTGAGTTAAAACAGATTATTTTAAATGTTCGAGAAGGATATGTTTTTTCTGAAATAAATGAAATCGTACGATGCGAAGCTGATGGTAATTACACAACCGTATTTTTCAAAAATGGTGATAAACAAGTTGCGAGTAAAACACTAAAGGAGTTTGAAAACTTATTAAGTGAACATAATTTTTGGAGAATTCATAAGTCTCATTTAATCAACCTCAAATATCTAAAAAAATATATCAAAGGTGAGGGTGGAGGAAATGTTGTGATGACAGACAATTCAGAAATTGAGGTTTCAAGAAGAAACAAGGATGCTTTTTTAAAAAAATTCAATTTATAAAAAGCAATGAGTAAATTTATAACAGCCTTTAAAAATATTTTTTTATTTAATTACAACAAACACTTTTTTGTTCAAAAAAATAATTAATAGCTATTACACATTTTCTCATAAAAGAAAAGCAGCTCTAAAGGCTGCTTTTCTTTTATGAGATTTTCTGCTATTTTTATAAAACTACTAACTTAGTTGTTGACAATGAATTATAAATTCATAATTCATAATTCATAATTCATAATTCATAATTCACATTACATATTCTTCTTCTTTTGTGTCAATATCAAACGTAATGATGTATCCTTCGTAAAGTAAGCCCAAGCCCAGTTAATGAAAATAATGAGTTTATTTTTAACACTTAAAATCAACATCAAGTGCACAAACATCCACGTAAACCAAGCTAAGATCCCTTTAAACTTAATGAACGGCAAATCAACCACTGCTTTATTTTTCCCTATAGTTGCCATAGATCCTAGATCTTTGTATTCAAACTCTTTTAATTCTTTTTTTGTTTGAATTGCTTTTAAGTTCTTTGCAAGTGTTTTTGCTTGATTTGTAGCAACGTTCGCTAATTGCGGATGCCCTTTGGGATATTTCGGTGTTTCCATATAAGCAATATCACCAACTGCATATACATTTTTATACCCTTGCACTAAATTTGTGCGATCCACTTTCATTCTGTTCGAGTGCGCATAGACAGATGCATCTAAGCCTTCAAATGTATTAGACGTAACTCCGGCTGCCCATATTAAATTAGAAGTTGGAATTATTTTTCCATCACTTAATACGGCTCGTTTTCCATCATAGTCCTTCACAACAAGTTGGGTATGAATTTCTACGCCTAGTTTTTCCAAGTACATACGAGAAGCTGTATGCGCTAAATCACTCATGCTATTGAGCGTATTTGGACTACCTTCAATGATTATAATTTTCAATCTTGAAAAATCAATTCCAGGATAATCTTTTGGAAGAATATGTTTTTGTATTTCTGCAAAAGCGCCTGCAAGCTCAACACCTGTTGGTCCGCCACCTACGATCACAATATTATATAATGCTTCTTGTTCCTCTTTTGAAGCATAAATTATCTTTTCAAAATTTATAAGAATATGATTTCGAAGTTCAATAGAATCGCTCGTAGACTTTAAGGTAAATGCATTCTCTTCAATTACCTTATTTCCAAAAAAATTAGTTTTACATCCGGCAGCAATAACCAAATAATCATAAGTAAAATCGCCAATAGTAGAATGAACCGTATTCGTTTCTGGATTAATTGCAGTAACTTCAGTTAAACGAATCTGCACATTTTTTTTATTTTGAAAAATTTTTCTAAACGGAAAGGATATGCTTGAAGGTTCCAATTGAGAGGTCGCAACCTGATAAAATAAGGGTTGAAATTGATGATGATTTATTTTATCTAGCAGTGTTACGTTAAATAATTTCTCATCTAAATTTTCAATGAATTGTACTCCAGCAAAACCACCGCCAATAACAATTACGTTCTTTCTATTTTCCATAACACAGGTATGTTTCAATTCTTAATTATAACCCAATATAAACGTTTCTATGAAAATTACTATTACATATAATTCGATACTTTCAACACATAATGGACACACTCGTACCTTTGACTAAAACGGCTATAAAAATTGTATTTATTACGAATTATAAATGATTATTTTGAGAAAATAGTAAAGCTTTAAGTATTGATCAAATTTGATTGCAACAAAACACCTATACACGACCATTCATTTAGAATCATACATTCTGAGTTTATGTAAGGTATCAAACAAAAAAATGATCTGCTGCATACGCAACAAACCATTTCAACGTGTGTAATACTAAAGTTTTTATTTCATTTTGCAACCCATCATCATATCAGAACATGCAGCACTTAGCATGCCACCGATGGTTAATTTAGCATAATAACCAATGTTGCTAGCCGAACCGAAAGAAGAAACTCTTTCTCTCGTTCCATTGTATTTAAAGTCGTTGTTTGTTGGAGTAACATGAACACCTAAATCTAAACCCAACTGCATGATATGTTTTGTTTTTGAACAGGTAATATTTTTACGCATACCAACACCACCATTAAAACTCAAAGCTGTATTAGAGAAGTAACCACTTTGACCTGCCTTTATGCTATATTGTGGATCAACAATGTCAATTCCATTTTTATTTTTGATTGTCACACCACTGTATACGCCACCTATACCTGCATACGGATAAAGCATAAAAGATGATTTATCTACAACCAAATAACCAAGGTTAAAATAAGCAAAACCTTGCATTACTTTAGCAGAAGATAATGCATCATCAGCAGGTGTGCTACGCAATCCGCCTAATTCGCCTCCAAACATGATTCTATGACAAATTGTAAATTCAGACGCACTTAATACAAAAGCACCTCCATCAATATTGAAGTTATTTCCATAAGTAGTCTTCATTTGAGAAGATAAACCTGTGAATTGTGTTTGTTGATATCCAAAAGACAAAGAACGCATTACACGAATTGAATCTTCTGCATTGGAAATAAAGCTGGTTGCTAGCAAAGCAACGATAAAAACGATTTTTTTCATCTTGTTCATGTTTAAATTTTATAACTGGTTTAATATAATTTAACCAAATCTTTCCAATAATCAATTGAAGATGTTACATTTATATATGTTTAAGATCGTAGTAATAACGCCTGAAACGGGACATCCAGATGAATCACATATACTAGAGTTTCTTGTGAAAGAATATGGTTGTCAAATACATATACGCAAACCTAATTTTGATAAAGAAAGCTATAAGAAGTACTTACAGAATCATAACCGTTTGCTCTCGCATTTTGTTCTGCATGAACACCATTCTTTAGCAAAAGAATTTCAAGTTAAGGGCATTCACCTTAAAGAACGGGATAGAAAAGGCTCTAATTTAAGTTTTAATGAATTAAACATCGTCTCCACATCCATTCATAGCATTAAAGATGCGGCACATCTTAAACATTCGTTTGAATACATTTTTTACAGTCCTTTATTCGAAAGTATTTCCAAACAAAGTTACGGATCTAATAAAACATACGAAGAGTTAACAGAATCGGTTTTTGAGCTTAAAAAGAATACATCCATACCCATTATGGGGTTAGGTGGCATCGACGAAGAGAATATTGAATTGGTTAAAAAAAGTGGTTTCGATGGAGCGGGGCTTTTAGGGTCAGTTTGGGGTGCTAGGGATCCAGTAGCAACAATCAAGCTATTGTTCTCTAACAATCGATAAATTCCAAAAAACAAAAAACAAATTCCAAACTACTAAGAAGTAGAAATTCCATAACACAAAATAAAAATTCCAAACGGATAAAAGTCAATCTGGCCAGTCTTTAGCGAAACAGTGACTGTTGACTTTTATTTTTGTAGTCTTTGACTACATGTTTATTTATCAATTGCAGTCAAAGACTGCCGAATGATAGACACCAGTCTGAAGACTGGCCAGGGGAAATAAGCTTGCGTTCAAAACGAATCCTTCAAGGTTTTGAAAACCTTGAAGGATTTCGACAAGATCTTTCCTCTGTTTGGAATTTGTTTTTTGTTATTTGGAATTTACAACCTACCCACAAATCATTAAAAATCACGCAAACCACCACGTAGGTTGTATACGTTCTTAAACCCTTTCCCATATAAAAAATCAACAACCTTTCTGCTACGGCCACCCATTTGGCAGTGCACGATCACTGGAATATCTTCACGTATGCGATTTAGATTATCTTTAACGGTATTCATCGGAATCAATTCTCCGCCGATATTTTTTTGTTCGTATTCGTGAGGCTCACGTACATCGATTAATTGAAAATCCACATTCTTTTCTTTCCAAGATTCGAATGTTTTTTTGTCGATATCGGGAGACGTTTCACATACTTCTTCGTAGATACCCAATTCTGTTACGACACTTGCAACAGGATCTTTAAATACTTTTAATTTCTGAACGTCATTACTTAAGGCGTTATACATGTATAACACTCCACTTAGCACCTCCCCTTTTTCAAGAATGATTTTAATCACCTCATTGGCTTGCAGCGTTCCTATTATACCCGGCAATACACCAATCACTCCTATCTCAGAACAATTCGGCACCTCACCTGCTGCTGGAGGCTCAGGAAATAAACATCTGTAAGTAGGTCCACCCTTGTAATTGAATACACTTACTTGTCCTTCGAATTTGAAAATAGAACCAAAAACCAATGGCTTCTTTAATATTACACATGCGTCATTTACCAAATAACGTGTAGCAAAATTATCAGAACCATCTACCACAATATCATAGCTTTCAAAAATTTCCAACGCATTATCTTTCGATAACCATACCGGATATACATCGATGATAATTTCAGGATTCAAAGCATGTAAGCGTTTCGCTGCAATCTCTGCTTTCGACTTCCCTTCGTCTTCTGTAACAAATAACACTTGTCGCTGCAAATTTGTAACGTCTACTTTGTCTGCATCAATAATCCCAATACGACCAACGCCTGCTGCTGCTAAATACAACAACGAAGGAGAACCCAATCCGCCAGCACCAACAACAAGTACAGATGCGTTGGTAAGTTTGGTTTGACCTTCGATGCCAACTTCTGGGAGGATTGTTTGACGGGAATATCTATTCATTTTGAAGGGACTTAAGGCCTAAGGCGGAAAACTTAAGGCGTGTAAAATTTTATCTTAGGTTGTACATTTTAAATAAGTAATAAATTCAGACCTTCAAGGTTTTTAAAACCTTGAAGGTGTTTGTATCATGCTTTAGGCTCGGAGCTCTGGCGCCAGTCTTTAGCGAAGCGAGACTGGTGTTTTTTATTTTCCAGTCTTTGACTGATTTTATATAAATGCAGTCAAAGACTGCGGAATGATAGACACCAGTCTGAAGACTGGCGCCAGAGAGATTTGCATTCTATGGCCGTTTGGAATTTGTTTTTTGTTATTTGGAATTTGCAATTTGCAATTTGGCACCAGCTATACATCAAAACTCTTTTCCCAATCCTTCCACACTGGCTCATACCCTGCCCCTTTCAGCATCGTTGCAATTTCTTGTGCACTGCGTTCGTCGGAGATTTCAAATTGCTCTAAGGATTCCTTTGCCACTTCGTAGCCACCCGGATTTGTTTTTGAACCAGCGCTCATCGAGGTGATGCCTAATTTTATAATGTGGTTTCGAAACGCTTCTGTTTCGCGTGTTGAAATAGAAAGTTCTAATTCTTGATTGAATAAACGGTAGGCGCAAATCAATTGCACCAACTCCCGATCGTTCATAATTACTTTTGGTTGCGTATTACCCACATACGGGCGCAAGCGCGGGAATGACAAGGAATATTTCGTTTGCCAATAATGCTTCTCCAAATAATTCAAATGCGCGGCAGTGAAAAAACTATCTACACGCCAATCTTCCAAACCAATCAATACACCTAAACCCAATTTATCGATGCCAGCTTTTGCTGCACGATCGGGAGTTTCAATTCTATAATTGAAATTCGATTTCTTTCCCTTCGGGTGATGGGTTTTATATTCTTCTTGATGATAGGTTTCTTGATATACCAATACAGCATATACCCCTGCATCAATCAATATTTTATATTCGTCCTCGTCCAAGGGTTGCACCTCAATGGAGATTTGTGCAAAGTGTGGACGTAAGATTTCAATTGCATGTTTCAAATACGGAACACCAACCGTTTGATTTGCTTCACCTGTCACCAACAACACGTGGTCAAATCCCATGGCTTTAATCACTTCTGCTTCACGAAGAATTTCTTCATCGGTTAAAGTTTTACGCATCAGTTTATTGTCCATACTAAATCCGCAATACGTACAAATATTTTGACATTCGTTCGACAAATACATGGGCACATACATTTGCATGGTTTTGCCAAAACGTTGCAAGGTACGCTGATGGCTTCGTTCTGCCATTTGTGGCAAATACGCTTCAGCAGCAGGAGAAATCAAGGCTTTAAAATCTTCCAAATTCAATTGCTCTTTCGACAAAGCACGCTCCACGTCTATAGCTTTTTTAGCATAGATGGAAGTGGATACTTCATCCCAAGAATAGTTTTCGAAGATTTCTTTAAATTCTGCCATAGTTATTATAAATCATTCAAGAATGACAACAAGGGACTGCTTGCATGCGCTGCATTACTAACAGGCGCAAGTTTTGCTAAGTAGGCCATACGTCCTGCTTCAACAGCCATTCCGAAGGCTTTACCCATTGCTCGTGTATCGCCAGCAACAGCCATTGCTGTATTTACCAATACGGCAGATGCACCCATTTCCATTGCTTCTGCCGCTTGCGACGGAGCACCAATGCCGGCATCTACAATCACAGGCACCGTACTTTGTTCTATAATTATTTCTAAGAAATCGCGTGTACGCAATCCTTTATTGCTACCAATCGGCGAACCCAAAGGCATTACTGCTGCACAACCTACTTCTTCCAATCGCTTACACAACACCGGATCAGCATGAATATAGGGTAGTACCACAAAACCCAATTTCACCAATTCTTCTGCAGCCTTTAATGTTTCAATCGCATCGGGCATTAAATATTTAGGGTCGGGATGAATTTCTAATTTCAACCAATTTGTACCTAAGGCTTCGCGTGCTAAGGTAGCAGCAAAGACCGCTTCTTTTGCATTGCGTGCACCAGATGTATTTGGCAATAAATCAAAACTTCCTTTTTTCAACCACTGTAAGATATCATCTTCCTGCCCGTCCATGTCGATGCGGCGCAAGGCAACCGTTACCAACTCAGAACCAGAAGCCTGCAAGGTATGGAACATTTCTTCCCCAGTCGAAAATTTACCGGTACCGGTGAATAAGCGACTTGTGAATGTTTTGTCTGCTATTTTTAATTGATCACCCATGATGGTTGGTTTATGAGCTTATAATTGATTCTTGTGACTAAATTCCAAATAACAAAAAACAAATTCCAAACTGCTTTAGATTAAGATTTGCACTTAGAAACTAATCCTTCAATGTTTTTAAAACCTTGAAGGATTGCTAACACCATGGCCTGTGACACACAGGCCATCTTTGTTAACGCTGATATTCCTCTGGCGCTAGTATTAAGCGAAGCGGCACTAGTGTCTTTGCTTTTTGTAGTCTTTGACTACCTACTGTTTAATCAAATGCAGTCAAAGACTGCCGAATGATAGACACCAGTCTGAAGACTGGCGCCAGTTGTGTGCCTCACCATGGCCTGTGACACACAGGCCATCATTGTTTATAGATTTAGTGGTCAGTGTGTCACAGACCACGGCGCCAGTTGTATTATTCCGGCCGTTTGTTTTTTGTTATTTGTTTTTTGGAATTTAGTGCGCATGTGCTGAAAGGAACTCCTTCACCATACTTGTTGGATTCTTCGCTCCTTTAATTGCACTCGATACCGCAACACCATGTAAACCTATATCATGTAAGGCAGCTATATCTTCGTATACAATCCCGCCAATCGCGATGATGGGAATACGTATGCTGTTTGCCTGACAGCTTTGCAAAATGTCTGCATAGCCATCTAAGCCCAACACTGGACTTAAATTCTTTTTTGTTTCAGTAAAACGCAAGGGACCCAATCCGATGTAATCTACACCTGCTTCGTATAAGGCTTCCACATCTTCGAAAGTATTAGCCGTTCCGCCAATGATGAAATCTTTACCAAGTAAGGCACGTGCTTCTGCTGGCGACATATCTTGTTTGCCAAGATGCACGCCATCTGCACCTACTTTTTTTGCAAGCTTCGGAAAATCGTTGATGATGGAATAGACTTTATATTTTTCGCACAAGGCAACAAACGAATCTGCCATATTGTACATATCTTTTTCACTGCGGTTTTTCACGCGCAGCTGCACCCAATTCAGTCCCGCTTTTAATAAGGGTTCTAAACCTTGTGTGGAATCGGTAATATAATGCACGTTTGAAATTACCATCGATATTTTTTATGTTTAATGTAAACCTAATTTTGTTTTTGAAGAATCAAAAAACCCGCACATATACTGCGACGCTTTTTCACTTGCTTCATGTAATGAATTACCCTGTGCAAGAAATGAAGTAATTGCTGACGACAATACGCAACCACTGCCATGTTTCTTTGCAACGGCATTACGCTCTTTGGGAAACTCAATCATTTCTCCCGCAACAAACAAACGATCGACTAATGTCTCTTCGTTAGAGTGCCCACCCTTTAAATACACGTTTGTATGCATCGACAAAATCATGGCTGCTTCTAAGGCATTCTGATCCTGGGTCAGCATTTGTATCTCTGGATAATTGGGTGTAATCAAATACACTTTTGAAAGCAGGGATTTAATATCTGCATTCAACTTCATAAACTCTTTGCCGGAAGAGGTACTTAAGATCGGATCCAATATAAATTTCATATTGGATTGTATGCTCAACACATAATCTATTATATCTGTTGCCATCGACAAATCTTTCATTGCACCAAGCTTGGTATATTCAATCGTATAATTCTCAAGCAAAGGTTTTAACTGCGTTGTGATTTCTTTAATCGAAAACCACTGCACGCTTTCGCATGTATCTTCCGTTTGCGCCGTCAAACAGGTTGCCACCGCAAAACCATAACTCCCCGTTGCAGTAACTGTTTTCACATCTGCAAGAATACCTGCACCTGCCGTCGGGTCTAGACCGGCGATGGAGAGGACGTATGGTTTTTCTAACGAAGTGTACATATTAAATTTTAACTAATGCTCTCGTTTTAATAAAATTCCAAATAACAAAAGACAAATTCCAAACTGCTTTAGAATTCAATTTCATTTTGGCTTTCCTTCTTCTTTTAGACCTTCAAGGTTTTAAAAACCTTGAAGGTATTTATGCGAAATATAAACCACCAATAACGGTGAGCGCATTTGGAATTTGTTTTTTGTTTTTTGGAATTTATTTATTTGTAAGCCGAAGGCTTATAAATAAATCTCTCCTACTTTCTTAAACTCTTCCGACTTCGCTTTCATTCCTTCTTCAAGAATGCTCACGTCGTTCAGTCCGTTTGCATCTGCGTAGTCACGTACTTCCTGCGTAATTTTCATCGAGCAGAAATTCGGTCCGCACATCGAGCAGAAATGGGCAACTTTAGCGCCTTCCGCTGGCAACGTTTCATCGTGGTATTCACGTGCCGTGTCAGGATCCAAGGATAAGTTGAATTGATCTGTCCAACGGAATTCGAAACGTGCTTTACTTAATGCGTTGTCTCTATTTTGTGCTCCTGGGTGGCCTTTCGCAAGATCGGCAGCGTGTGCCGCAATCTTATACGCCATTACACCATCTTTAACGTCTTTCTTATTTGGTAAACCCAAGTGTTCTTTCGGAGTTACATAACACAACATGGCTGTACCGAACCATCCAATCATAGCTGCACCAATTGCAGATGTGATGTGATCGTAACCTGGTGCAATATCGGTTGTCAACGGACCAAGTGTGTAGAACGGTGCCTCGTGGCATTCCTTCAATTGCTTGTCCATGTTTTCTTTGATCATGTGCATCGGCACGTGACCCGGACCTTCAACCATAACTTGTACATCGTGTCTCCAAGCAATCTCAGTTAATTCACCCAATGTTTTCAACTCCGCAAATTGTGCTTCATCGTTTGCATCCGCCAAACAACCCGGACGTAGACCATCTCCCAACGAGAAAGCAACATCGTATGCTTTCATGATTTCACAAATGTCTTCGAAGTGTGTGTACAAGAAGTTTTCTTTGTGATGCGACAAACACCATTTCGCCATGATGGAACCACCACGAGAAACAATACCTGTAACACGTTTTGCTGTTGCAGGAATGTAACGCAACAATACACCTGCGTGGATTGTGAAGTAATCTACACCTTGCTCTGCTTGTTCAATCAAGGTATCGCGGAAAATCTCCCACGTTAAATCTTCTGCCTTACCATTTACTTTTTCAAGTGCTTGGTAAATCGGAACCGTACCTACTGGCACCGGACAGTTACGAATAATCCACTCGCGTGTCTCGTGAATATTTTTACCTGTAGAAAGATCCATAAGGGTATCACCACCCCAACGACAGCTCCACACGGCTTTCTCTACTTCTTCTTCAATCGAAGATGTTACCACAGAGTTACCAATGTTTGTATTTATTTTCACTAAGAAGTTACGACCAATAATCATCGGCTCGCTTTCTGGGTGATTAATGTTGGAAGGAATAACCGCTCTACCTCTAGCCACTTCTGAACGTACAAATTCCGGTGTAATAACTTTCGGAATAGATGCGCCAAAATCGTTGCCTGGGTGTTGTTCCCAAAGCGATTGTATACAACCATCTGCCGCACGCAATTCTTCGATGCGGTTGTTCTCACGAATGGCGATGTATTCCATCTCCGGCGTAATGATACCTTTACGCGCATAGTGCATTTGCGAAGCATTTTGTCCAGCCTTTGCACGCAGCGGTTGTTTCAAGTGATCGAAACGTAAGTGATCCAATTTTGGATCGTTGTTACGCAACTGTGTATATTCAGAAAAAGATTCTTTTTGTTCTTCTACATCTCCACGATCTAAAATCCATTGCTCGCGCAAACGTGGCAAACCTTTACGAATGTCGATGTCTACACTTGGATCGGTGTACGGGCCGCTGGTATCGTATACCGTAACGGATGGATTTTTTTGACGTTTTTCAGCAGCACCTTTCAGGCCTGAATGAATCACGGTGTCTTCTAATATGATTTCACGCATTGCAACTTTTACAGTTGGGTGAATCTTTCCAGTCACATAGATTTTTTGTGATCCTGTTAATGGTTCGCGCGTAATTTGCGGCGCCATGTTGGTGTTTTCAGTTGTCATGTTTATCCTCCTTGTGTTGCACGAATTAATAATACTGCGTCGTTGTCTTTCAACACGCAGCTCTCCCACTCCGATTTGGGTACTACTTGCTCATTTATAGCAATAGCGATTCCCTGCGGACTGGTGATGGAGAGTTTTTCAAAAACTGCATGAATGCGTGATGCATCCGGCAATTCGAGTGGTTTGTTGTTGACAATAACGTTCATTACTTGAATTGAGTAAATAGTGAAATGAAAGCAACAGCTTTACGGGCATGAGATATTGAATGGTGAGGTGAAAACTGCAAAAGTTTTCGGTCACTTTTTCCTTTCGCAGGTATCAGCCTGATCAGGTTCAAAGGGTATAATCTCAGTCGCAATGAAACATTTTGTATCGCGACACCCCTAAAGCGTGTTCGTATTAATACAAATATAGGGGATTTGGGGAGAATTCCTAATACTTGGTGGGGAGAGTTTGGGGATGAGGGGTTTGGGTGGGTTAATATGGTATTTTTTTAATTTTCCTGTTTTCTCCCACGTTTAAGTTATCTACAAGCTGATTTTGTAAATTAACCATTTCGTCATTCACGAAATCAATGATTTTAGTTAAATCAAAGTAAGATTGCTTGCCAATACTTAGTTTTTCCTGAATATAATAATGAACATTATTTCTATATTCGAAATCACGCTTACATAAACTTAGAATATCTTCATCCAGATTCATTATTTCAATATATCTTGATGACAATAGTTCTTTCATTCCTAGGGTATTTTTTAATATCCCATGAATGTAGTTTTTTAATCCCACTTGATCAGTTTTAATTTTACTATTTATTTCCCAGTCCTTTATAGCTCTTATTTCATTAAAAAGAATTGGCCTTGCAAACTGTTCCTTATATAATTCAGGAAATATATTTTTATCTAGTTTATGAATTACATGACCTGTTAGAAGTAGTTTTGCCTTCATTAAATTTTCAAAGCAAATGGTAATTTTGATTGTGTCAACAAGTTGCTCAAAAATTAATTCTTGAAAATCTTCAACCTTTGGTGATGTTGTTGGATCATAATCATCACTTAACTTCTTAATCAAATCAATCTTCTCTATCCTCTTTGTTGTAGCAAATTGTCTAAAACCAAAAGTAAGTAGATTCATTGACAATCCCTTTATATTCATTGGATGATAGTATACTGCTTGATAATTTATTTCTAACTCATCCATGATTATATTTTTTAATTAATTGATGCTAAGCGACTAATTT
Organism: uncultured Cytophaga sp.; assembly: GCF_937863595.1. Lineage (GTDB taxonomy): Bacteria > Bacteroidota > Bacteroidia > Cytophagales > Cytophagaceae > Cytophaga. The sequence continues at coordinate 296 of NZ_CALMGQ010000005.1, read as the reverse complement.
ACAATTAATTTATATCATTGTTAATCCTACTTTGTCAAGTTTCGCCCTTGTCGGAGTTCCCAAGGCCTCAGAAAACAATTAAGTCAGCATATAATTCCCCTTGGGTCTCCGACAAGTCTTCGTTAGCGAGCTGAAACCAAAAATAACAGATCATTATTTCCTCATTTAATTTTGAAACATAAATGTGTTCTGCGCCGACAGCTTGTCGGAGACTCAGGAAAATAGCAGTTGCTCATTAAGCAGATATTTGCTGCCTGAGAACTCCAACAAGGGCGTGTGGGATGCAGACGTTAGGC
>NZ_CALMGQ010000004.1 GCF_937863595.1 uncultured Cytophaga sp. | reverse complement strand
CTCTTTCCCTACACGACGCTCTTCCGATTGAACTAATTCACAAAGCTGAAAATAAGATCGTATTCTTTGTATAGTTTCTGGCAACTAGTGGCTAGAAACTATCTGCATCTTGTATATGGAACCTATGCAAAATACGATGGAACGTAGGTGCAATAAATACCCCCATAGAACTAATAAAAGCGATACCACTATAAATGGAATAAAAGGAAGCAAACAACTTAGCACTGTCTTCTTTGAGTACATCTACAGGCCCCATACCACCTAAAATCATACTTGCATTCAGTAATGAATCGATGAAGTTTAAGTGACCAAAATAATGATAGCCCCATACACCCAATCCCAATGAAAATGATAAGAAAGAAAATGCTACTATAAATGCAAAGAATGTTCTTCTTAAATAGACGCTTCTGGGGGCTAATCTATTCTTCGGTTTTTTATCGTTAAGCATTCAAGAATTGTTTGATATTACTTTTTACCATTTCAAGTAATGTTCTACGTGCTTGTATGCTTGCCCAAGCTATGTGTGGCGTTAATAACAATTTCCCATGATCTTGTAACTGTAATAAAGGAGAATGGAGCTGTAATGGTTCTTGTTCAAATACATCAAGTGCTGCCGCATGAATTTTATTTTCTTGCAAAGCTTCTACCAATTCTGACTCTACAACAATTCCTCCTCTACCAACATTAACAATTATGGCTGTTGATTTCATCTTAGCAAACTGTTTTGCGCCAATCAAAGAATTTGTGTGCGCATTCAATGGAGCATGAATACTAATCACGTCTGAAGTCTTTAAAAGCTGCTCTAATGAAACGGATTCATAACCTGCAACGGTATTTTTACCAGAAGTAGAGAAGTACTGCACATGCATGTTGAATGCTACCGCAATCTTTGCAACCGCTTTGCCAATATCGCCCATACCAATGATACCAATCGTTTTACCTGCAAGTTCTTCCAAGCCCGGACCAATATGTGTAAAGAGTTTTTGGGAAGAGTAATATTCTTCCTTTACATAGATATCGTAATAGGATATTCGATTAAACAATTCAATGATGAAACCAAATGTTAATTGAGCCACACTATTTGTGGAATAACCTTTCACATTTTTAACAGAAATATTTAATTCAGCTGCTTTATCTAAATCAACATTATTTGTACCCGTTGCTGCAATACAAATCAATTTTAATTTTGGCAATTGCTCCATTGCTGAAGCATCGATTCGGACTTTATTCGTAATAATAATATCTGCGGTTGCGCAACGTTCCACGACTTGATCTTTATCCGTCTCACTGTATTGTATAAACGAACCAAGCTCATTAAAACTTTCTAATTCGGGCATTTCGCCTAAGGTCAGTGCATCTAAGAAAACGATTTTCATGATCGGTCTTTTTGTTTTAAATGTTGTAATTTTTTGTTCCTATCCTGCTGTAATTTGTATTATTGAAAAGTCGTTCCATGAATTAAGTCATTGACCAACTAAATTAATGGTCGGACGAAGCTCAAATAGATAAAGTTGTTAACTAAACGACATTGATTCATACTTTTCATTTTTTGTACTGACCACTGTTTATTGATCACTGACTACTATTTCTTCCAGTAATATTTTCCAGAATCATCTATTTTCACCTTTCCTGTGTCCATTAAGGTACGAATAATTTCAAGTACGATATTTTTATCTAAGCCTACAAATTCTTTTTCAAGATCTTCAATTGGAATGGTTTTCGTTTGTAAAATTTGTTGAATCTGAATGAACGCACTTTCGTAGTATTCTTTATTTCGAGTATCTCGTATACATCGATCGCATATACCACATGGCTCTGCATTATATTCTCCAAAATATTCCAATACGTATTTCGCCCTACATTCCTCCGTATGTAAAAAACCAATAATGTTTTCTACACTTTCTAGATCGTGATCCTTACGGTCTTCCAGCCATTGTAAATCTAATTGCAACTTTGGTGCATCTTGTCGAGGTACTAAAAATGTTAATTGAGGCTTATCGCTTGCATCAATATATTCAATGAGTCCTTGTTGTGCTAAAAATGATAATTTATTTCTAATTTCTGATTCTGGTAATAGGGTAGATTTTGCTAAAGAAGAAAATGAAAATTCTCTATAACTCGTGTATACCTCTCCTCCAAATATGCGTAACACTTGTTTAATAAAATCATCGTGCTTGGGCATTTTCAAACGTGCATCATACAATTGTTCATGATCAACAACGATGCGTAGTTTGGGAGGATTATAAAATGCTTCCGTCAATTGTATGAACCCATGTTGCTCAATACGTTTTAGTGCATAAAAAACTTCTAATTTACTTAAGCTGTATTTTTTACTGAAATCTTCAATATCAAAAGAATAACTTTCCATAAAACCACTACCTACAGCAAGTTGGTAATAGTTAGCCAATGATTGATATATTCTTCTAATAACCTCAGCTGTGGGATGGGCTACTGGAATCTTTGCGAACAATTCATCTTCATCTTTCTTAGTATGCAACAAGACAGCAAATGCTTTATTCCCGTCTCTACCAGCCCTGCCTGCTTCCTGAAAATATCCTTCTAGCGAATCGGGAACATCCATGTGTACCACCAATCGTACGTCTGGTTTATCTACTCCCATACCAAATGCATTGGTAGCTACCATCACCCGAACTGCGTTTTTCATAAACGCATCTTGTTTGATGCTGCGTTGTTTATGATCCAATCCTCCATGATAAAATTCTGTTGGTATACGTTGTCGATTTAAAAATTCTGCAATACGCACCACTCGTGCGCGCGTATTCGCATAGACAATACATACACCTGGTATTTTTTGCAACATCGAAACCAATCGTTTCTCTTTGTTTTCTTCGTACAAACAGGAATACGATAAATTTTTACGGGTAAAGCTCTGAGTAAATATAGTGGGGTCTTGTAAGGACAATTGATCCATAATATCATTCAAGACCATTTCGTTTGCAGTAGCAGTAACTGCAATCATTGGCACTTTGGGTAAGAGCGTACGAATCGCTACTATTTCTCTGTATGCAGGTCTAAAATCATGTCCCCATTCTGAAATACAGTGGGCTTCATCAATTGCAATGCAGGTAATATTCATCTTCTGCACGCGCTCTTTAAACAAATCTGATTTTAAGCGCTCCGGAGAAACATATAATAATTTAGTGGTACCGTAAATACAATTATCTAATGCAATATCAATTTCCGATTTACGCATGCCAGAATGTATGGCTGTAGCAATGATACCACGTCGTCGTAATTGTTCTACTTGATCTTTCATCAAAGCAATCAATGGACTTATCACGAGTACAAGGCCATCTTTGGCCAATGCAGGAACTTGATAACAAATAGACTTCCCTCCACCTGTAGGTAAAAGTGCTACTGTATCTTTCCCAGATAAAATGGATTGAATAATTTCTTCTTGTAAGGGACGAAAAGTGGAATGCCCCCAATAGGTTTTGAGAATTTCATGTATTGAAGTACTCATGCCTGAATCTTTTAAATGATTATGCCATCTTTCATCACCACCTTGCGATCTGATAAATTTGCGAGTGCTTCATTATGCGTAACAATTACAAATGTTTGATTGTATTTTTTCCGTAAGTCGAAAAACAATTGATGCAATTCTTCTGCATTATGGGTGTCTAAATTCCCACTTGGCTCATCTGCAAAAACAATCAATGGATCGTTTATCAATGCCCGAGCTACAGCGACACGTTGCTGCTCCCCGCCTGATAATTGATTTGGGTAATGAGAAAAACGGTGTGATAATCCAAGAAAACTCAACAATTCTTTCGCTCTCGTTTCGGCTTCTTTCATATTACGTTGACCAATCATGGCTGGCAACAATACATTTTCAACCGCTGTAAATTCAGGTAATAAATTATGAAACTGAAAAATAAATCCTATATGTTGATTTCTGAATGCAGACAATGTTTTGTCATTCATAATCGAAATTTCTTGATCGTTTATTTTCACCCAGCCTGTATCTGGCTTATCCAAACTACCTAAAACATGTAACAAGGTACTTTTACCTGCTCCCGATGCACCAACAATAGAAACAACCTCCCCTTTTTGAACAGAGAAATCAATGCCTTTTAAAACATGTACCGTACCGTATGTCTTAAAAATATCTCCCGCTTTTAGTATCTCTTGCATAATGTATTTATTGAATGATTAAAGATAGTAAATATATATTATGATTGTCAGAAGCAAAATGAATTATAAAGGTTATTGCTGCTGATTTACAGCTAAATTAACCCTACACATAAGGAATTTGCCTCCTTGCTTTTGTATTAGAATAATTATATTTAATTTATCATTTATCCGTACATCTTTAGTATCAAATACAATGACCCGATTTATAAGTGCACTTTTATTTTTTTTTATCCAGCAAACGTTTTTACAAGCAGATATATATCCGCGTTACAATCATGCGGGCTATCCTTCAAAATCTAATAAATCCTGTATAATCCTTTCAGATGAGAGTTTGAATGGGAAACGATGGACGATAAAGAATAGCAGTGACTTAACTGTAGCTGAAGGCATATTTTCCATTTCAACAAGTGCTATTTCTGAGCACACCCCCAAGCCTTTTAATTATGAGATCGAATTTTCTTCGCTAAAGAAAATAGGTATTTATGCCGTAAATATTAGTGCGCAGAAAACTTTTTCTATTGAGATCAAAAACAACCCAACCGATTTTATCGTCGCCGAAATGCTACATTTCTTAAATAAACAACGTAGTGGTGTACCAGTCCCACCTGCCAATAAAATCGGTCATAGCGGAGATAGCTCCTGTCGTGTTTATGAAAAAAGAACAAATGCCAATACTAGTTGGGACTCAGCAAAAAAAGAACGGTATGTAGACATGATGGGAGGATGGTATGATGCAGGAGATTATCTAAAATTCACCCAAACAACTGCTTATACTACGTATTTTTTATTGCGAGCTTACGAAACTTATCCTACACACGCAACTTCCGTATCAGACAAAAAAGCAATTATGGATGAAGCACTGTGGGGCTTAAGCTATTTATTGAAAACAATGCCCAACGATTCAACTTTTATCATACAGGTTGGTAATGCAGATGATCACAAACAAGGTCCTCGAATGCCGTATGAGGACAAGTTAAACGGATTGCGAAATGCCTACTCTGATTTCAGCCCTACACAAATGGGTTTAACATCTGCAGCACTTGCATTCGCAGCGCATCTATTTGAAGCAAATCCATTATTAAAAATAAGATCAAAGCCGTATCGGGATAAAGCAATCCAGATTTATCAAAAAGCAAAACGTACAAATAAAAATCCAGCATGGGTTGAAGAAGGTTGGGAAAAATTTTACAGCGATGAATCGGGTTATGACAATATGGAACTAGCTTCTGTTGAGTTATACAAATTAACCCTAGATGATTACTATTTAGATCAAGCAAAAATGTTTGCTCAACTAGCAGGTCCTGCTTATTGGTCATCATGGGGGAACTTGAATATGATAGCTCATTTAAATCTCTACAAATATGCTTCGCAAACTGTTGAACCTTATTTAAAAAGTGATTTAAATAACTTTAACTCAATTGCTTCAAAGCAGGGGAATATATGGAGAGTTCCGCATGCCTACACTTGGGCAACCTTATATAGTTTTATGAGTGTTGCTTCTTCAAGTATGATATATAAAAATGTTATAGATGATGCTTCGCCTTATGATCGAATGAGTACAGACGTATATAACTACACTCTTGGACAAAATAACTGGGGTGTATCTATGATCATTACGGATAAAATACCTGGTAGTGTAAAAAATGTGTTTAGCCATATGCATACTTTACATCCTGAAATATCTTCAACAGGAGCTATTGCTGAAGGACCTGGTGATAAAAAAACGCACGACGAATTAATGAAGTATTTTAATATCCCCAAAAACAATTCATTCGAATCTTTTAATACAAACGAAGTAGTCTTCTATGATTACAATTCAGATTTTCAATGTATGGAAACAACCATTAGTGGCATGGCAGACGGAATATACTTCTTTACACTTTTCAATGCTATTCACGGGAAATAAAGCACATAAAAATATGTTAAAGCATTTATCTTATGTTTTACTTATTTATATGACACCCATTTTCTTCATTAAAAACGTAGCGCTTTTATTCTGGCAAATTCCTGCTCGAAGTTTGTAGTCAAAAACCAATTCATCTTGAATGATTTCAACTTCAAAGCATTTATTTGACAATTGATTCGGATATGCTTCTGTTGTATTGCATACTTCTAAATCATGCGTAGCTACAATACCAATTCCTTGCTTTGAAACTATTTTCTTAATTACCTCAATTGTTCCGTTCCGTTTATCATCTGAGTTGGTACCGCGTAATATCTCATCTAACAATACAAAACAGGATTCTTTATCTAATGTGTTCATAAGAAATTTCAACCGCTTCACTTCAGCAAAGAAATACGATTCGCTGTCTGATAATGAATCTGACAAGCGCATGGAAACTATCACTTGTAAGGGATGTATCGATGCAGCAGATGCACATATAGGCGAACCAGCACCCGCTAATACCATATTAATGCCTAGTGTTCGAAGGAAAGTACTTTTACCAGACATATTAGAACCCGTCAATATTACAAAACTACCTTTTGTAAAATCGATGGAATTACACACACGTTTCCTCGCATCTATTAATGGATGCCCTACATTTGTTAATTGAATAGAAAAATCCGTATTCAATGTTGGGAAAGTAAACGTTGGGTTATTGTAAGCTAGATTAGCATAACTATTCAACATTTCAAATTCTGCAATGATATCAATCCACTGTGGAAGCTTAGATGCATACGCATCTTTCCACTTTAATAGAGAATGGAGACTATGAATGTGGTAAAAGAAAAAACCATTTAGTAAAAACGCTCCTACAGCATTGTTTATCGTTTCAACCCGTGCAAACAATTTTGACAAACGATTAAAATTTTTACTTGCATTCCCATCAGTAGCTGACAAGATATTTTTTAAACCAATTAGTTTTTCAGAATGAAATGATTCCTTCTCAATCTTATCTATTATAATACTGTATTGTTTGATGATTTGATCTATGCGTTCTGCATGCATAAGTTCTCGCTTAATCGTTTTTAATTGAGAACCAATAAGAATTAAATTAACTATAAGTAATAATTCTGCTGCATTCAAATATAAGGCTACATCCGTTATCAAGTAAAACGTAAACAAAACAAATAATAAAATGGGAAATGCAAAAGAAGTAATTCGTATAAATAATGGTAGTTTATCTACTTTTTCAGAAGCCCAATGTATAATATTATTATATACATCTTTTGAATCCGAAGCGATGGTAGCATGCGCTAGAATTTCTTGTCTCCACTTCAATTTATTAGACAACTCTTTTATAGACAACTGATTGTTAACAATGGCATCATTCGACAAAATATTCTGTAATGAAAAAGCCAATTTAAATTTACCAAGGTAGGTAGCAGTTCTATTCAAATGTTGAAACAAACCCTTGGGACCAAACACATCTAAATCAAAGGTATTTGAATGTGTTACATCCATGTATTCAGAACCATCTTCAAAAGGCATTATTTTATTTTCTTGATACTGAATCTCATCTTGATTTACTTTTATTACTGTTGTTAAGAATTCTATTTCAATTGCTTTCTTTCGATGCCAAGTCAATATGAATGGAAATAAAAGAATAGATCCCAATCCAATCACAAGGGCAAAGTGACTTCTAGAAGTTATGAAAAAATAAAAACAAACAATTGCTACACATACAAGTGCAATTCGAATCATGCTAATCCAAAAATGCAGTTTTTTAAGACGCATTAATATTACCGTATTTGTTTCTTTTATTGAGGTATAGGTATTCATGTGTATCAAGTCAGATTGAATCAAATAACACTATTTAATAGTGCTTCATTTACTATTATGCATTATAAATTTAACTTTTTAAATCGATTAAAATAAATATTCAAAATCATTCTGGATTATCAAAAGATGTATTTTTTTCGTAACTTATTATAAGAATAAGAAGTCTCCTTTTCAATCATGCGTATTATATTACTTATCCTTTTAAATTTAACCATTCAATTTTCTTATTCTCAAGAGATTTTATCTCCTAAATATATAAATCTGCAGTTATCGAATGATTTGGTAGACAAAACAGATTATTATTATACAAGTGGCCTCGGACTAACCGTTAACCATCCCATTCTTCATAAAAACCCATTTAATAAGTTAATTCCATCATTACCGCATGCAAGTGATAAAGTTTTTGGAATTACTATTAGTCAAGATATTTTCACACCTATCAAAGTAGATACGCTTGCGTACTTGCCAAATGACAGGCCTTTTGTTGCAACCTTAATGCTCTACATGCAAAAAACTTCGTTTCAGCCAAAAAGAAAGTTGCGTCTGTATAGCGGATTAGGACTTGGATTTATTGGCAACATTGCTTTGGGAGAACAAGCTCAAAATGGTTTCCATAATTTAATTCATAATAATGTGTATCAAGGATGGTACAACCAACTTGACAATAAGCTATTATTAAATTATGAATTTCAATTACAAAAAGGTCTACATTTAAATAAAAACAATCAATTTATTGGAACAATAGAAGCAATGGCGGGAAATCTAAGGACGAATCTTGGGGTAGGTTATTTATGGAGAGTTGGCAGATTATCGCCTTATTTTGAAAGTTACAGGTATTCTAAAGGGAAGCAGAAATTCTATTTTTCATTCTTTTTAGATGTCAAATTTAAATTAATTTTCTTTGATGCCACCTTGATTCAATCCAACAATGCAATCAACAAACCAAGTTATTCATTAAACAATTTTTTATTCCATTCCAGAGCAGGCATTACAGTCATGTATCAAAAATTTGGAATGATGTTCGTTCAAAATTTTCTTTCTCCTGAATTCTCAACAGGTTTCACTCACCGCTATGCAAGTTTAGAATTGAGTTATCGTTTTTAAAAGTATCCTATAATTCGTACACGAAGTACAATCATTATTTCATTTAAATTTGATTGATCAACATGCATTTAAGTTAATTTTCTAATACCTTTTATTACTAGTAAACGCAATTTACAGTAATGAATAAATCAAAAAGATACATTCGAATAAAAATTACAATTCCTTTCCAGCGCGAGCAAATTGAAACGTTACTAAAAATTGCAAATTGGTATTGTAAATTTTAAAATCGTTTTTATAAATATCTTGTAAACCTCTATAATATCTAAGCCCGAATTGCAAGCCTTGAGAAAATTGATAGTACATACCAACTGTTGGACCAACATCAATTGCATGAAAATCATTTAAACTTTTACCTTTTACAACTTTATTATGATACTTCTCTTCCGTAACAGCAGTAAGTATTGCAGAGGTTTGAATACCTAATTGTAAATTCAAACCTTTATAACATCTATAATTTAAATTAATAGGAAGTGAAATATAGCCTAACGATATACGATAATCATGTTGATCAAGTGTATTGTACTTTGTTGAAAAGAAACTCCCTAAAGAAATATAATTTAATTCTGCATCGACTGAAAATTTATTTTTTATTTCTGTATGCGTATATAAACCAACAATTGTACCCACAGGGTAATTAGTATGCTGTGCATCATGTCCTGCAAAGGTACTCACCCCTAATCCTATTCTCGGTCCGTAATAAAATTTTGTCAACTTTTGAGCTTGACTTTTTGTTGAAAATAAAAAAGAAATAATTAAAATTAATATAATTTTGTTCGAATTCATAAGAGCGTTAAATATGTAATGTATTATACTGAAATTAAAAAAAATATTCCATTTAAGTCTTACAATAAAAATAATATATATTCCAATTGTGATCTGTAATTTAAGTTTCATTTAATAAGAGTCTACCTTATTCGCATTTTTTAATACTTTACATAAGAATACCTTTGATGAATTCCTCCTACAATTTGCACCATAGAAAATTGCTATCTATCATTATAGCCCCAATCTGATTCAGATCAACGTGAAATATCTATACATAATGGATGAATAATAATTACACTCAGTTCAGTTAAAATCAACAAAATGCCTAATTAACAGGTATTTATAAGTAAAATCCATAAAACAACTTATACTTTTGTTCACAAGCTCTATATAAATGGTTGTTTGATTTGAATTTAAGCCTTAAAACGAGTAGATTCGTGCATTGACCTTTATAATTAATTCATACAAATAACCATTTTATATCTCACTGAAATATGAATATTCACGAGTATCAAGCGAAGGAAATTCTTAAAAAATACAACGTTAAGATTGGAGAAGGAATTTATGCTGACTCCCCTGAGTCTGCAGTAGCGGCAGCAAAAAAATTAACTGAATTGACTGGTACAGATATCTTCGTTGTAAAAGCGCAGATACATGCTGGTGGTCGTGGAAAAGGGAAGTTTGTAGGCACCGAACATCGTGGAGTAATGATTGCTAAGTCTTTAGACGATGTAAAAACTCAGGCGACTCAAATGCTTGGTAATACTTTGGTAACCATACAAACAGGTGCTGCTGGTAAAGTTGTAAACCGTTTGTTGATTGCAGCTAACGTTTACCAAAAAGGTGAAACAGAATTAAAAGAATTGTATCTTTCAATTTTATTGGATCGTGGTACAGGTCGTGATGTAATCATTGCTTCTACTGAAGGTGGCGTAGATATTGAAGATGTTGCACATAATACGCCACATTTAATTACAAAAGAATTTATCGATCCAGCAGTTGGTCTTCAAGGCTTTCAAGCTCGTAAAATTGCATTCAGTTTAAATCTTTCAGGTAAGGCATTTAAAGAAATGGTTACGTTTGTAACACGTTTATATGCTGCTTACAAAGCAACAAATGCTGAAATGATTGAAATCAATCCTGTATTAAAAAGCTCAAGCGATGAAATTATTGCTGTAGATGCGAAAGTTTCAATAGATGATAATGCATTGTTCCGTCATCCGGATTTAGCAGCATATCGTGACGTTACAGAAGAAGATCCATTGGAAGTTGAAGCAGCAGAAAATCACTTAAACTATGTAAAACTTGACGGTAACGTTGGTTGTATGGTTAACGGTGCTGGTCTTGCAATGGCTACGATGGACGTTATTAAATTAGCTGGTGGTGAACCTGCTAACTTCTTAGACGTTGGAGGTGGGGCAAATGCGAAGACAGTTGAAGCTGGTTTCCGCATCATTTTAAAAGATCCAAATGTAAAAGCAATCTTAATTAACGTATTTGGTGGTATCGTTCGTTGTGACCGTGTTGCCAATGGTGTAGTTGAAGCATATAAAAATATCGGTAATATCAGTATCCCAATCATTGTTCGTTTGCAAGGAACAAATGCGGAAGAAGGTGCTAAAATTATCAACGAATCTGGCTTAAAAGTTCGTTCAGCCGTTATCTTAAAAGATGCTGCTAAATTAGTAACAGAAGCATTGGCTTAGTCGATCTCGTTTCTCACATTGAAAGCGCTTGGTAGTTTAACTATTAGGCGCTTTTCTTTTTGCCAAAGGCGAAAAGCTTAATGCCTAAAAGCTATAATTACTTTTGCGTTAACTTTTACTTTTAGCTTTAGGCTTTCTGCCTTGAGCATTTTTTCGTAATTTGAAGAACAAACCTCAACCAAAGATTATGAAAATCGGAGATCACGTGCACATTGATGGCTACGAAGGTGTAGGCGAAATTATAGCAATCAAAGGACTCAATGCAGAAGTGGCTATGGGTATTCTTAAAATGAAAGTAAAATTAGAGCAATTAAGCCCAGCTGGTGACGACGAATGGGAAGAAGATGAACTTGAGGAAACATCTTACGAAGGCGTAGACACACGTGCTAAGATGCAATCCTTTCAATTTGAGTTGGATGTACGTGGTAAGATGCGCGATGAATTAATACCACTTTTAACAACATGGACAGACGATGCAATATTAATTGGAGCTACATCCGCTAAAATTATTCATGGTCGTGGTAATGGTGTATTGCGTGATACGGTACGCTCTTTTCTAAAAAAATACAAAGAAGTAGAAAAAGTAGCCAACGAAGAAGGTGGTTGGGGTGATGGAGTTACAATGGTTACGTTTCGGAATTAGTTACCAGGTTCTAGTTGCTAGTTGTTAGATAAAAAGTTTTGAGTATTTATTACCGAGTATAAAGGCAAAGAATAAAATAGTGTTTGTGTTCTTTAGTCTTAATAATTAAGACTACTTATTGCTAGAATAAAAATTCAATCTTAAAGTGATAAAAATTACTAATAAAAACAACCACTACATCTAGCAACTGGAAACTAGGACCTAGAAACTAACAAACTTTCTTGCGTCCTCGCTTATAATAGTTTAGTTTTGCAAATCAATTCTGCACCCGTAGTATAATGGATAGTATATCAGATTCCGATTCTGACGATATGGGTTCGACTCCCTTCGGGTGCACAAATAACCACATGATTTAAAATTGTGTGGTTATTTTTTATTGTAATAAATACACAATTATGAAACTTATTTTATATAAATACATTCAACATTTTTCTTTGTAGGAATGCACTAAAAAGTGTTTTGGCATATTTAAAAATAATTTCTATAAAATATACTAAACCTAAACCTTAACCTTAGCAGTTTCTGTCTTATTTTCTAAATCAAACAATTCATTTAGAACACTTATTAATGATTCGGCATCTCCCCTCTTACACGCAGCTTTTAAATTCAATACAGGGAGTTTAAGTATTTTCTGCATAATCCCTTTCGTAATCAATTCGATCTTATCAGACTCTTCTTTATTTAAGTTTTTCAAATGGCGTGCTAATTCAGAAGTCCGAATGGATTCAAGCGCATCTTTGAATTTATTTATAACGGGAGAAACTGATATTTCATTTGACCAATCATTAAATTCCATTATTGATTCCGAAATTATTTCTTTTACTAAAGGAATTGATCCCATGCGCTTTTCAAGAGTTTCCGTGGTTCGATTACGAATATGATCAATATTGTAAACCATTGCACCTGGTACATCATCAACAGCTTCTTCCACACATCTAGGCACAGAAATATCTATAAAATATTTATACGAATGAATTGTTAACTTTTGAACTTCATTCTTAGTTATAAAGGCATCAGGCTTACAAATTGAGCCGATGATTACATCCGCTTCTTCAATTGCAGTCCAAATATCTTCCATTGCAATAAAATCAACATGATACAATTCAGCTAGATCCTTCGCTTTAGATAATGTACGATTTGCTAAGGTTATTTTACTGAAAAATGTTTTAGAAACATTTTTCAACACATCCGCTCCCATTTCTCCCAAACCAATGATTAAAACTTTAGGCTGAACCAATCCGCTACACAAACTTTCTGCTAATTCTGTACTCGCATACGAAATAGAAGCTGCACCATCTCTGAATGCAGTTGTTTGAACGACTTTTTTATTCGTAAAGAAAATAGTGTGCAACAATCGATGTAAATAGGGCCCTGCCATGGATATATCTGCAGACCATTGATACGCTTGTTTTATTTGAGTAATGATTTGGTTATCCCCAATTACTTGTGACGACAAACCCATACTCACATTAAAAACATGACCCAAAGCACGTGTATAATCATTTATGATATCAAAAAATAAATAATATTTTCTGATATCTACCAAACCTTTTTCCAAACAAATTAACGTAATGATTTCTTTACTCCATTCCTTTTCAGAAATATAATATACTTCTGTCCTATTACATGTTGAAAGAATAAGTACTTCTTCTACAGAAGTCATATCCTTTATTGTATGCATGACTTTTTTACACGAAAATTCATTTAACGACAATGACTCTCTTATTGATACAGGAGCTAAATGATGTGAAATAGAGAGCACTTTAAAGTTTGATTTCATACGTCAATTCAATAAAACGGAAATTATTGTTTGGTAAATCATCTACGTAATCATGCTCCTATTTGGATTCACAGCAGTCTTAATTATTTATAAATAAATTGACAGACAACCAATTAAAAAATAATTTCATTTTAATAAATCCAATGAAAACTATTAAGACGTAGGTATGGATAATTACAAATTTACACTTCTATACGTCACATTTATGAAAAAAAGAACCATTATAAAAATTTGCATAGGTCTATTTTCTCTCCTACTAATTTCATTTGTTGTACTTGTTATGCATATTAATAGTGTAACAAAGAAAAATACAACTGAAAATATTAATCAGCGCCAATTAAGTCGAATCGATTTTAAAGTACATGTAGATTCTACAGAAGCGAATAAAATAAAAAATTATGTAGCAAGTTTAGATGGTGTAGATGGTACACATTTCAATATACCAGAAGGCATTTTTACATATAGTTATAAAATGAATAAACAAAACTCTAAGGTAGTATTTGAAAAAGTAATGCAATTAGGAAATTATGATGCACACATATTTACCATCAGTGCTGCAGATGCTCAAGCTATGGGAGGTTGTCCAATGAAGATCAATGATCATTCTTTCTCTGCCTACTTAACAGCCTACGTAACAAAGTTTTTAAATTAAAATTAAATATATAAACAATTAAACTATCTGAATATGAAAAAGAACATTTTCTTATTAGGTGCTTGCTTTGTAGCAATGACACTTACCATTTCTTCTTGTAAGAAAAAAGACGACGGCCCTGCTGCGATGACTGTAACTCCTCAACCTAAGCCAACTTTGTATGAGCGCGTTGGAGGTACAACTATGACTGCAGATCCGAACAACACTGGACAAATGATTGAAAAAGGCAGATTAACATTACGTTCTGTAGTGGACAGTTCTATAAACGTAATTGCAGCAGACGGACAGTTAGCAAAATACTTCCCAGTGCTTTTTGCTGAGTTAGGCGAAAACCCTAAGAATACAAGTGGTTTAACTGCATTAAGTAAAAACTTTACGGATTTCATGTGCGTAGCTACAGGTTCTAAAACATACCTATATACAGGTTTGTCCATGACAGAAACACACGATCCTGCTAGAAATAGCCGTATGGGAATGAAAGCAAATTCTGCTGACTTCGATAAATTTGTTGGTGATATTGGTACAGGACTTGCTAAAAATGGCGTAACAGCTGCAAACAACAAACAATTGGTTGATGATTTAGTAGCATTGTTATATACTACTGAAGAAGCAATTGTACAAGACAAATAAAAATATAAATGGTTTACTAAACGTTTCATACGTTCAGTAAACCATTTTTTTTACAATATATCCTTCATGTGTTTTTTATTGGATTCAATGGTTTTCCAAACTTCTTCCATCCTACCATTCAACATCAACTTCGTCATAGACGTAGCCATACCTTTCATCTGTTCAAAGGTTATTTTAGGCGGCATAGCTAATGCATTTGGATCTGTAATCACATTCAATAACATGGGGCCATCATATGAAAAGGCTTGCAACAAGGCTTCATCCACTTTAGTTGGATCGTTAACAGTAATCGCTTTCATACCCATCGCTTCGGCAATTTTAGAAAAGTCTGGATTAACCATAGTTGTTTGCCAATCGGGCAATCCAGAAACTTCCATTTCTAATTTAACCATACCCAAACTGTGATTATTGAATACAATGAGTTTAACAGGAAGTTTATATTGAACGATTGTCATGATGTCGCCTAACATCATAGAAATACCCCCATCGCCACACATTGCAATTACTTGTCTATCGGGACAAGCCAAAGCAGCACCAATAGATTGAGGCATTGCATTGGCCATAGATCCGTGATTGAAAGAACCCAACAGTGTTCTTTTACCCGTAGCTGTTAAATATCGTGCTGCCCAAACACATGTCATCCCTGTATCTACGGTATAGATCGCATCTTGAGTTGAAAGAGCGTCAATTCTTGAAGCCACAAATTCTGGGTGAATACAATCTATTTTTCCCGCATCATCCACATAATTATTTAATTGTTTTTTTACATTCGAATATTCTTCTAATTGTTTCGTTAAAAAAGTATTATCTGATTGTTGTTTTATATGAGGCAACAATGCAAGGAGTGTATCTTTAATATTTCCACATAATCCCATGTCTAGCTTAGCCCTTCTACCAAGCTTTTCAGGAGCAGTATCAATCTGAATGATTTTATTTTTAACAGGCATAAAATCAGAATATGGAAAATCCGTCCCCAATAATAACAGAACTTCCGATTCGTGCATGCTCTGAAATGCAGATGGTAAACCCAGTAAACCCGTCATACCAATTTCATTTGGATTGTCGTATTGTATGGACATCTTTCCTTTGAACGAATAGCCTACGGGAGCGTGTAATAATTTTGAAAGTAGAACAATTTCATCGTGCGCATCTGCTGCACCTATACCACAAAATATGGTAATTTTTGAATGTGCATTTAACAGTTCTGCCAATTGAATCAATTCTGCGTCGGATGGGCGAATGATGGGGTTGGAATGATATACATGCATTGCTGTAGGACTTTGTTCAGCAGGCATATCTGTTATATCGCCTGGCAAGCCAATTACAGCAACGCCCTTTTTATGTATGGCATTTTGTATGGCTGCTTGAAACATTCTGGGAAATTGCTTTGGTGTAACAGCAATTTGATTGTAACAACTGCAATCGTCAAATAATTTTATCGTATTGGTTTCTTGAAAAGAGTCTGTACCAAACTCTGTAGAGTGACAGGTCGAAGCGATTGCAATAACAGAAGCACTCGATTTATGTGCATCATATAAACCATTCAACAAATGCACGTGACCAGGTCCACTGCTGCCTGCGCAACAAGCTATACCATTTAATTGCGCTTCTGCACCAGCAGCAAAAGCACCTGTTTCTTCGTTACGCACATGTATCCATTCAATCTTTCCACTTCTTCGAATGGCATCGTTTACAAAGTTTAAGCTATCACCTGTAACGGCATATACTCTTTTAATACCAGATTGCACCAACATTTCTACCAACTGATCGGATACTGTATTTGAAAACATAGCGTATTGAATTTAATTTTATAAACAGGTTGAATTTATAGTAGGAGACGAAGTCGTTGTTGAGGTATCTGGCAATTTAATGTAATGAACATCTTTAAGAGTAAGAGCTGAAGAGAACTCATATAATCTGGGAGCACCTGTAGCCAAATCTACATGCGAAATATCTTCTGGAGAAATATGCTCTAAATACATCATTAATGCGCGCAGGCTATTGCCGTGTGCTACAATTAAAATATTTTGTCCAGCTTTTAATTTGGGAGCAATTTCTTTTTCGTAATATGGAATAACACGTTGATAGGTATTTTCTAAACTTTCGCCGCCTGGAGGAACTTCTGTAAAACTTCTTCTCCAAGACATCAATTGTTGCGCACCATATTGCGCGCCAACTTCTGCTTTATTTAATCCTTGAAGATCTCCATAATTACGTTCATTCAATGCTTTATCTTGAACGATTGGTATTATCTGATCGATTTCATGGAGAATAATATGTAGCGTCTGAATCGCTCTCTTTAATACTGAAGTATAGGCAACATTAAAGATATAAGGTTTTAAAACGATACCTGCGAATTCAGCTTCATGCTCACCTGTTGGTGTTAAATCAACATCTGCCCAACCAGTAAATAAATTTTTCAGATTGTATTCGGATTGTCCATGACGAACGATTACTAAAATTGACATACGCTATATTAAATGGTGCTCTATTCAATATACAAAAAATACAATAAAAATTAAAAAAAGAAACGTCTATTTGGATTACAAAAGCAATTCATAATTAAGCCAATCGGTATTTTCAGTCGCTCCTATTCTTTCATAAAATTTCAAGCCAGCTTCATTCCATGGTGCAACGGTCCATTTAATTTGTGAGCAATCATGAAGTTTCGCTTCATTCTTTAAGGCTTCCATTAACTGCTCTCCTATTCGTTGATTCCGATATTCTTCCTTCACAAATAGCTCTTTCATGTAAATAGCAGGTCTATTCTGAGCAGTGAATGGAAGAAAATAGTAGACTAGAATTCCTATAATTTCTCCTTCGCATTCTGCAACGAAACAATGAAAATCAGGAGGACTTTTACGAAAACCACTTTCTCCAACAATGTCTGGTGTGATGGCAAAAGAATCGATGTATTTTTCAAAGACAGCCAAATCACGCATCAATGTCCAAATTTGATCGACATCCGTTTCTATTGCTTTGCGAATTTTAATATTCATATAAGTATACAATTACTGTGTTTAAAAAGAATTATAATACGTTAGTACTTGAAATTATTTCGAGTTGTTTTATATATCGGTAACATCTATACAATAACAGAAAGCCAATAACACCAAAAGAGCAATCTATCAATTGCCAATAAAATGGTATGTGCCGGATTGGACCAGCAATAAATGCCAAGGGAAATATCATTGCACAAGCAATCATGCCAAATTGAATTACCCAGATATTTTTGACAGGATCTTTATAGGGCCCAATAAATACAACTGCTATTACGATATGAGCGAATGCGAGCCAATCAGTTCCATAACTTATAAAAGGATATGCGTCGTTGGTAGACTTAACTGCAGTATAAACATTCAGCAACCAAGATTGAATAAATAGTGGAAACACGTCAATATGATTAACTGCAATTTCTAGTTGTGTCTCAATTGGAAATGCAGTAATTCCACTTAAAATTAAACCTATCATAAAAAAAAGAATGTAGCTTTTTATTTTCTTTCTTAACTTTTGTTCCTTCATAATTTCATTTCTTACGATTACATTTCAGAGCGATAAAGACCTATTCAACATAAAAAATTCCCCATCGAAGTTTACAGGTACTAAAACTTCACTAACTCGCCTTCAAAGCGAGTTGCTACCTTCTTCTTAACGGATAAAAAAGTAAAGACCTTATTTAAATTTTGACAGGTAGAGGAAAGCTTTGCATAGGTAAGCTTACCCTCAAACAAATAACAAACAGAAAATGAATATTCAACATCTGGTTTCCAATTCGTAAAATCCCATTGTTGTTTCAATCCGTTATTTCTAGTCTCTTGCACCGCTACATACAACACATTTGAATACGACACAACGGATGAAAGAGAAACTATTCTAGGAAACATCAGATTGAATAAAATTCGTGCCAGTGGTTGTTGTATTTTAACATTATCTGAGTATAGCATAAAAGAACTCTTGATAAGGAAATGATAGATGCCATAATTACCAATACCTAAAAGAATGCATCCAAGTATTGGCATTTGAAACGTAATGAAACCAGCAAATCCATTAAATACAAGATACGCAATGACTTCACCAACTTGATTTAACAATGATGAAGTATTGCCATAAATTTCTTCTCCCGATATTGTTTTTATTTTCGTCGATTCATTCGAATACCTTGCGTTCTTGGAAAGAATATTTTGTTGATATGCATCATCTAAGGCTTCAAAAAGCTCTGGTTCATTTTGAAAGAACTCTTTAGGCTTTTCAAAATAATATTCTGTTGCAACAGCTAAGAATTCGGACATGTTTGTGGTTGCATAATTTCTAAAAAATATTTTACCTGGATTATTTTTTAAATAGTGTCTGCCTATGGTAATAAATTTATCCAAACAGGCGGAATACATTTCGTCCACATCCTTATTAGCGATATCCATAAACTCAAGTGCATGGGCAAATTCATGCAAACCCACATTCTGTGCATTGTCATCAATAGACATTCCTTTATAAAAATCTTCCCAAGACAATACAATAATACCCGATGTATTCATTTCACCGGTATGCATTTTTTGTGTAATGGTCGACAAATACTTTTCAGGGTAAACAATTATTTTATCAAAATAATCATAGCCATAATGCTTTTTAAATCCTAGGGTGAGTTGTTGTGAGCAAGCTGCAATAAGAATAATCATTCGATTGGTTAGTTTTAGTCCTTTCTTAGGAATAAAATCTGTTCCATCAATAAATAATTTGGTTCGATTACAAAGTAACGTTCTTCTATCTTCGTTTATTTTTTTAAAATAAGGAAACTCAAAAAGTAAGACATTGTAAATTTCGTGCATTGAAATCA
This sequence comes from uncultured Cytophaga sp., assembly GCF_937863595.1. Taxonomy (GTDB): domain Bacteria; phylum Bacteroidota; class Bacteroidia; order Cytophagales; family Cytophagaceae; genus Cytophaga. The sequence continues at coordinate 5,149 of NZ_CALMGQ010000004.1, read as the reverse complement.
TATCTGAAATCTACTAAAAAAATGAACAAATGCCATCTTAATTAATCTACTTCTATTCTTTAAGCCATAAAAAATGCTTATATTAAACAAAGAGCAAATTCTTTTAGATACACTCAAACTCTTATATACACTTTAAATAATTACTTATGATTCGTAAAGCAAATGCCGTTTGGCAAGGAACAGGCAAAGAAGGCAGTGGCATACTTTCTTCACCAAGCACTATTTTAGATAATACACCCTATTCATTTAAAACACGATTTGAAAATGAAGATGGCAAAGCGGGTACAAATCCAGAAGAATTAATTGCTGCAGCACATGCAGGTTGTTTTACTATGGCCTTAAGCTTTCAGCTCTCAGGAGCAGGTTTCACACCCACAAAACTATCTACAGAAGCAACAATAACTATGATTGAAGAAAATGGAGGATTTAAGTTTAAATCTATTCATCTTCATTTAGAAGGGACTGTTCCCAATATAACAGTAGAAAAGTTTAAAGAGCTATCCGATACAGCAAAGAAAAACTGTCCGGTAAGCCAAGCGCTTTCTGCTGTTGAAATAACGCTGTCCGCTAATTTGATATAATAAAAATTGGTTTTTATATTTTAACATCAAGGTATTTTAGAGTCAATAGATATTTTATAACTCTAAAATACCTTGATCTTACTACTAGAGTTTGATCTATAACGTTACGTTATGTATTTTTTGAAACTAGAATAAAAATTGTTTAAAACATTTTTTACGAATTCCAATTTGCTTTTTTCAATATTTCCAACTCATTTGATAAATATATATTTCCTACAAAATGCAAACATTCAATCTGGTTTTCACGTTAATACACATTCAAATTAATCCTAAAATCAATTACCAAAATGTAATTTTCTGAATGTACTGTGTCACTTTTTCCTACCCTCATATAGGAATACAATTTGTGTTCAATTTAAATTTAACCCTAAAATGGAATTATTAGATAATCTAGAACCGCTTCTGCGCGTTCTATGGTATGTTGCCATACCCACAAGTGTCATCTTCCTCATTCAGACCATTATGACTTTCATCGGTGCCGATGGAGCGGATGGAATTGATGCTGATTTTGATGGAGACTTAGATCATGGAGACTCGCATTTTCAAGTATTCTCGCTTAGAAACTTAATAAATTTTTTATTAGGCTTCAGCTGGACAGGGATCTCCTTTTACAATCGCATACCTCATACGTTGCTAATTTTAGTATCGGTTGCTGTAGGTTGTTTATTTATTTACATGTTTTTTGTAATCATAAGAGAATTGCAAAAACTTGCTGAAGATAACAGCTTTACCTATGAAGAGACCATTGGTAAAAGTGCAGATGTGTACTTAACGATACCGGCTTTAAAAGCAGGAAAAGGCAAAATAATCATTAGCGTTCGCGGATCGGTGCATGAATTAGATGCTATGACCAATAACGCAGAAAAAATATCCACAGGTGCAGTTGTAAAAATAGTACGTATTGAACACGGAAACATTTTATTAGTAGAAAATATCTAACTTACAAATCAAATATACCTAACCATGACTGAGATTATTATTATTGTTGTAGCGGCCGTTGTCGCATTTGTTACCATATCAGCCCTAGTTGCTCGATACAAAAGATGTCCATCAGATAAAATACTTGTTATTTATGGTCGTACGGGCGGTTCTTCTGCAAAATGTGTGCACGGCGGTGGTGCCTTTATTTGGCCTGTCATTCAAGATTACGCCTTTTTAGATTTGAAACCTTTGTCGATTGAAGCCAATCTAATGAATGCATTGAGTAGACAAAATATTCGAGTGGATGTACCGTGTAGATTTACGATTGCGATTTCTACGGAAACAGACACCATGAATACGGCTGCTGAGCGTTTATTAGGCTTGTCTTATGAAAACATTCAAGAGTTAGCAAAAGATATCTTATTTGGTCAATTGCGTTTGGTTATTGCAACCATGACCATTGAAGAAATAAACTCCGATCGTGATAAGTTTTTAGAAAATATTTCTAAAAACGTAGATAGTGAATTGAAAAAAATTGGTTTGAAATTAATCAACGTGAACGTAACCGATATCAAAGACGAATCAGGATACATTGAAGCGTTGGGTAAAGAAGCGGCTGCAAAAGCAATCAACGAAGCGAAAGTAAGTGTTGCAGAACAAGAGAAAATAGGTGAAACAGGTAAGGCTTTAGCTGACAGAGAAAAAGACACACAGATTGCGGAAACACACAGAGACCGAGATGTTAAGATTGCCATTACACAAAAAGATAGAGAAGTAAGTATTGCCGCTGCCGCTAAAGACGAAGCGATTGGTAAAGCAGAAGCGCAACGTGATACCCGTGTAAAAACATCTGAAGCAAATGCAATAGCAATTACAGGTGAAAATGAAGCAAAGATTTCGATTGCAAATTCAGAAGCATTACGAAGAGAAAAAGAAGCGGAATCGTTACGTATAGCAATCACAGCAGAAAAAGTACAACAAGCGAAAGCTTTGGAAGAATCTTATGTAGCTGAACAGAAAGCTGAATTAGCACGTTCTGAAAGAGAGCGTTCAACACAAATCGCAAACATTGTAATCCCTGCAGAGATTGCGAAGCAACGTGCCATCATTGAAGCGCAAGCAGATGCAGAACGTATCAGAGAGAACGCTCGCGGTGAAGCAGATGCAATCTATGCGAAGATGGAAGCAGAAGCTAAGGGTTTGTATGAAATACTAACCAAACAAGCAGAAGGATACAAACAAGTGGTTGCAGCGGCTGGTGGTGATCCAACAAAAGCATTCCAATTATTATTACTTGAAAAATTGCCTGAATTGGTTCGCACACAGGTTGAAGCGGTTAAAAACATCAAAATTGATAAAATTACTGTTTGGGATTCCGGTAGTGGAAGCAGCGAAAATGGCAATTCTTCTACAGCGAATTTTGTATCCGGCATGATGAAAACAGTTCCACCGTTAAATGACTTGTTTAACATGGCTGGATTGAATTTACCTACCTATTTAAAAGGAGAAGATTTGCCAAAGGATATAACTGCAACGGAATCTATAGATGTGCCTAAAAAATAAATAGACTCGGTATTGAGTACCTATAAAAAAAATACGTAATATTAAAGAGGGACTGAAAAGTCCCTCTTTTTATTTAGCAAAGAATTGAACAAAGCATGATAACCAAACATACCGTACCTTATAGTTTTACAAACAATTCCAATCTAAAAACGATGCTTCTCCCCTTCGATTGGAAAGGAACACCATTGGATTCAAAAGGTAATTTTTTAAATCATGAGTTTGCCTTTATTAATTCCTTTGTTGAATTATGGAAATGGCAACGTATGACGAATCCACAAAAAGCGGAAAAGAAAAATAGTAAGTGGAAATTAGATTGTAAAACAGATAGTAATTTCCTCACTTCCAAACAAGATTGTATCGTGTGGCTGGGACATGCATCTTTTTTCATCCGACTTGCGGGCATAACGATGTTGATAGATCCCATCTTATTTGATATTTCATTCTTAAAACGGAGAGTGGCACTTCCTGTAAATCCGAATGAATTAAAAAATATCGATTACATTCTTGTTTCACACGACCACCGCGACCATTGCGATGAAAAAAGTTTGAAGATCCTTGCTAAAAATAATCCCAAAGCAATTTATTTAACGGGTTTGAAAGTTGACAAGGTAATTAAAAATATAACTCATAGTACTTCCATCGAAGCTGCTGGATGGTATCAGCAATTCACTACCAAGCCAGAGCTTACGATTACATATGTACCGAGCAGACATTGGGGAAGACGGTATTTAACAGATACAAACGTACGCTTGTGGGGAGGTTTTGTTATTCAAGCTGCAGGGAAAACCATTTACTTTGGTGGCGATAGCGGCTATGGTGGACAGTTTGCAGATATCGGAAATGCTTTTCCAAGTATCGATTATGCATTGCTTGGTATTGGTGCTTATAAACCCGAATTTTTTATGGGACAAAGTCACATGTCGCCCAAGGATAGCATCAAGGCTGTGAATGAGCTTAAAGCAAAATATATGATTCCCATGCATTATGGAACCTTTGATTTGTCAGATGAGCCCATTGGAGATCCAATACATGTATTGAAACAAGAGCAAGAGAGACAACATGTAGATGGTGATATTCTATATGTGTGTGCTGGGGAAGTGATACCAATGCATATATAAATTTCAACTTTCTTATGGACAATCAATTAAAAACAATCGCTGTATACAATCAATATGTAGCTTCGTATGAACAAAAGTTTATGACCTTTGATTTATACAATGATACGTTTGATGCTCTCTTAGAAATAACACCAACAAATTGTAAGCTACTTGAACTAGGCTGTGGACCAGGGAATGTTATAAGATACTTGCTGAAGAAACGAAACGATTTAACTATTACAGGGATTGATTTAGCTCCTGAAATGATTAAACGGGCTCAAGAAATCAATCCTAGTGCAACGTTTCATTTGATGGACATTCGAGACACAAAACAACTCGCAAATCAATATGAAGTTGTCATAGGAGCATTCTGTCTTCCCTATTTATCATATGAAGACTTACCTATTTTCTTTCAAAACTTAAATTCGTTGACTCTTAAAAATGGATTCATTTATTTAAGCTGTATGGAAGGAGATTGTGACAAGTCTGGTTTTGAAAAAACAAGCTTTACAGGTGATAGTGAAATGTATATCTACTATCACCAACGTTCTACGCTCGAAAATTTACTATCGAAAAATGGATTTCAAATTGAACATTTTTACACCAAAGATTATCCAGAAACAGATGGGACAGTAACAACAGATCTGATTTATATTGCAAAGAAGGTTTAAATAAATACTTAAAAATATTCCATGGGACAAATTAAAATATTCGGAATCAAAGATGAATTGCATCCAATAAGAGAACAATTATCGCAGGTTTTGCATGAATGTATAATGGAAGCGTTTCAGTATCCCAAAGAGAAGAAAGCGCATCGTTTCATTTACATAGATGCCGATAGCTATTTCTATTTCGATACACGAACGACAAAACATACCATTATTGAAATCAACTTGTTTGAAGGCCGATCGATTGAGGCAAAAAAAAAACTATATCAATTACTATTTGATCGATTTGATGCGGAGTTGGGCATTTCAAACATGGATT
>NZ_CALMGQ010000003.1 GCF_937863595.1 uncultured Cytophaga sp. | reverse complement strand
GTTGTATGCAATGTTGCCACCGTTATCAAAGTTGATGGTTAACTTATTATTGGTAGTTAAAACTCCCGCTTTTAAAGACAAGGCTCCGTTTACAGCAAGCGGACTTGCAATAGACACACCCGCTGTATTGTTGATTACAACATTATATAAAACAGGAACGCCTGTGATTGTTTGGGCTGTAGCGCCAAGCATATTAATTGTTGAACCATCATCCGCTGTTACTATTCCGTTATTTGTAATGTTACCATAAACGTTTAAAGCACCTCCATTATTTAATGTAATAGAAGAACTTGGTTCAATTATAATGTTTTTTATGTTGCCAGTTTTTCCTGTTGTTATGATTGGTTTTCTAGTAACATTCGGTATTGAAATATAATCACCCGATGCAGGAATAATTGCAGGACTCCAATTACTGGTTGTGCCCCAATCACTACTGGATGTACCTGTCCATATAAGCGTACAATTTGTACTAACATCGACCCAAAGAGTTGTCGTATTTCCCATACACCCATCGCTTTTAATGGGGGCTACAGAAATAGTACCTGAAACCGTTCCCAAAGTAGCGATAATAGAACGAGAACCAACCCCAGAAGTAGCAACAGTACCGGAAGGCAAGCCCCATGAATAACTTGCAGCATCGATAACCGCCGATATCGAATAAGGCATACCGGATTCATTTGGGCAAACAGAAATCGCACCTGTAATCGCAGTAGGTGAATTTAAACTGCTATTTTTTATCCCTACAGATGCAGTAGCGGTTGCGGTTGTACAACCCGAACCCGTTACGGTATAAGTAATGGTATATGTTTTATTATTAGTGCTTAGGCTTGGTGTAATTGCTCCCGTACTTGAATTTAAGTTCAAACCGCTAGGGCTTGAGGAAAAGGTACCACCTGTTGTCCCTGTAAATGCAGGTATTTGTACAGTGGTTGTATTTTTACAATAACTATTTGAAGAATATGAAATCATTGCGGTTGGTGCAGGATTAAGGGTAACATTTACAGAGCCAATCGTTGAACCGGTTGCATTGCCACATATATTGGAAGGAACAACCTGAACAATTCCTGAGGTAGTACCCATTGTAACGGTTATTGAACTTGTACCTGTACCGCTTGTAATTGTAGCGCCTAGTGGTACAGTCCAAGAGTAACTTGATGCTCCAGAAACACCAGAAACGGTGTAGGTAATCCCCGATACATTCTGACAGGAATTGGTAGGTCCTGCAATTGCTGCTGTACCTGTTGGTTTCCCAACTCTTACCGCGTAAGTAGATGTATTAGAACTTGAGCAAGAGATATTGGATGCTTTAACAGTTACATTTCCGGCAGTTGCGCCGGCAGTTACTGTGATGGTACGTGTACCGGCTCCGCCAGTAATTACGGTACCTGCTGGTAGAGTCCATGTAAAATTTACCCCCCCAGACACAGCTGGTGTAGAAAATACAATCCCCGTTGCGCCGGAGCAAATTGTAGAAGGCCCAGAAATTGCGCCTGTTGTCATACCAGATAAACAGGCAGCATTACATGGACCTGTATTACAATCATTGGTTGATCCATAAATAGTACTTGATGGTATCAAGAAGCCTGAGTCATTTGTCATTGAACCACCTGTTGTGAATGACCCTGTGCCAGTAACGTCAGTGGTTTGCAAAAAAGTATTATACCCAGTATAACTCGCAGCCACTGTAATGTCCCCATTATTCGTTATATTCCCATTGGTATTTGTAAAATTGCCACCTACAATCAATGTACCTCCTGCATCGATAATTATTTGCGTACCTAAAATCGCCAAACTACCCGTAATGTTTAAGGTTGCTCCACTATATATATGAATGGTTCCATTATTGGCAGAAACTGTCCCCAGAGTAATGTATGAAGGACTATTAATATTTAGATCTCCGCCTGAAATAGGCCAGCTTCCCAATGTTACGTTAGGTGTTCCGCCAGTATTGGAAGCGTTAAAATTATATATACCTGATAGTAAAATAGTTAAATCCGAATTTAAATTGAGCCCATGATTCACATTGACATTATCTGTACTATTTGGTACAGATGCTCCTCCCCATGTTCCTACAGAACTCCAATTACCTGTTCCTGAAGTTGTTCGAACAGCTGCACTTGCAATATAACTGGTGAGTAAACCTATGCAAGCAAATACGATTACATTTTTTATCCGAATATTATACATGTAATTCTTTAAAAATATTTTCATATATCTGATTTTTATTTATATACAGGTCGTTCTACGTAATGTTTCCATAAAATGTTCTAAATAAAAAAATAGGCATGAAGCCAATTTGCATTCAACTCTCAAAATTAAATTCCAAACATATTATTTATAAACAAACATTTTTAACACGTACTAAAACACAAACACATAATTACCAAAACAAAATAGCATATATACATACAATATGGCTTAAAGAAATCATCACACACTCTAAATAAATACAAAAACAGAATACTTCGTTGTTTTTTTATATTATACACAAATTAATATCACAAATACACGAATTAAGTTTTAAATACATAATTAGTATGAATAAGCAATCGTATTCTTCAATACATATTCAATTGCAATTGTTGGTTCATAGACAATGTATCTTTTAACCAAAGTGATATTTGCCAAAGTGTATTTGATTTCGTATTGTCTTGGGTCGGCATGATTCGGTCTTATACGTGTAGCAATACAATTCGCAAAAAATGTCTTATAGTAGGTTGTAGTAGCTAAAGCAAATGCCGCATAGTTTGCGGTATTTCATGCACTAGAAGCTGTAGTGCATGAAATATTAGCTAGAGTAGTAGTGCATTTCCACGAATACACTGGTAGACCTGTGGGTATGTTCGCTGTTATGGTAAATGAGGTACCTCCGCATACACCTACTGCTGTTGAAGAGGTAATTGTATTGGGCTAATTACAAAAACTTTTGCCAGAACAAGGTACTGCAATTAAATGGCGAAATACCAAACATACTACCCTCTGAATTTTGAGTATTGGACATATATCCAGTTGTCATTATATCTACTTCCCCCGTAAAAAGCAGCAAGAGATCATCCAATAAAAATAGTACCATTTACAGAAATAGAACCATCCACTTTAACCGTAGCACTTTGGCCTGTAATATTACCATAAATGTATAAATCACTGTTTACGCCTATCTTAATATTACTAGTACCATTAAAAATAGCCCCACCGATTATGGTATCTTTATTAATTCCACTTAAAGTAAAAGTCGCATTTCCTTGTATATTAAAACCACCCGCACGAACAGCAACAGAACCTTGCGAAACTAAGCTCGTTGTAGCTTGTATGGCAAGCCCTCCTGTTACTACTACCAACTTCGCCCCTGGTTCAATGATAATTTTACTTGTGCCTCCCAAGCCTAAAGCTCCTGTAAAAGTTACAATAGCACCTGATTTAATTGTGAGCGATCCGCCCAAACATAAACGCCGGAATACGTAGCACTACTTGTAACTGTAACATCCGTTCCAACTGGAAAGGTTTGTGCTATTCCCGACGAGATCGTACTTAGCAACACGATAGATAAAATAATCTCTTTTCTCAATGCACTAAAACTGCTTTATAGTTTTACCATAGTCGTAGATGTTACATAGTTTATAGTTCATTCTACAGGTTTTAATATCAGAGAAATCATACAAATACCACAAAGACTAATGTATGAGAAAAAAAAAGATGTATATCAATGCAGTTCAAAATGTAAAAATCTGCAATTGAATCAACATGTAATACTGGATAGAATTAAAAAATAAAAAATAGTTACCAATTAAAAATTTTTCTAAAATTCGAACATTTTCAATAAATAAACATAGCCCCCAACTTACATCAAACAATATTTTAACTGCTTTAATTATACGACTCGTAACATTTCATTATTGTATTATTTTATGAAACGATTTCACCTTTGAAGATACTAATTTTCTTATGAGTCATATTTTGGATATACAAGGATTAAAAAAAATACATTTTGAGCATAATACACAAAAAATGAATTATTGATTAAATAACTCGAAATTATTCGATTTAAAAAAGATGTAAGCTAGACCAATGATACTAAAATAGTGTTTAAAATAATTACGATAATGGCATAAAAGATTGGAAATAATTCTTAAGCTTTACGCTTTGGGAAGCCCTTATTCAACATTCCTCGGATACGTATCATATAATAGAAATAGAATATAATTAATACGATCTTGGTTCTCCATAAATCATTTTCTAATCATTTTTTAAAATTAATCTAGAGAATTTTAAAAATAGCAACAAATAACTTGTAAGGTTACTTACAAGTTATGCTACTCTTCATAATAAAAAAGGCGTTTAACTACTTTATTATAGATTAAAGTAGTTAAACGCCTTTTTTTAAATAGTTTATTTATGATCGTATTACAAGCTATACTACAAACAATCAAGATTATTTAATCAATACAATCAATCCCGTAAACAACTCTGAATCAATTGTCACTTTAACAATATAACTTCCTTCTGCTAACTCTACAGGAATAAAAGTAGCATTTGTTGAAATAGATTGATTTGAAATACTTTTTACTGTATTGCCTGTCATATCCAACAATTCAATATGAGCAGCTTCTCCTACAAATCGTTCGGATTGAATCACAAACCCTTTTGTACTTGAACTGATTTGCAAACCGCGCGTTATATTACTTGCTTGTAAGCCCGTAGTAATAGTTGGGATCGCTTCTCTCAATTGCAACTCAAATCGATTTATGCTATCTTTTGTTGTACCGGAAAAAGTATAGGCTTGTGTTATTGGCTGCTCTACTCCTAGTTTTTTATCAAGCAATACATACTGTATAGTTGAATTATTATTTTCAAACGTGAATGTATAGGTATCATCTGCTACTAATTTAGTCAACAATGAAACCGTATTAGCTGAGTCAGGAACTGAATAGGAATTAATAGAATAGGTGTTATTTCCTACTTTTGTATAGACGGATGGATTTTTACCTGAATTTAATATCTTGTAAGCATCTAAATCAAAATCAAAATCAGTTGTTGCATTCTCATTAAAACGAATGACCGTTTCATCGTTTAATGCAGCGCTTCCTCCTGATGTTATGCGTACTCTAATCATATCATCCGTTGCAACTCTCCAATAGGAAGGATTCTGTAAACTAACCCGTGCTGTGTTATTTATCGAAAGGCTTGAGAAATCTCCTGTTCCGTCACACACAACTAAAAAGCCTTGCATTGCAGGAATAAATTGACTTCCTCCATTAACAGCTGCTCCTGTAACATAGCTTGCAGTTTTACTTGTAGCAGCGTCCAAATAATAAATGGATCCACCAATTTTTTCTTTAGTCCAGCCAGCTGCATTATCCCAATCGAGTGTGGATGGATACGGATTGCCTACCATAAAATATTTTCCTGTTGCATCATTAGCATATTGAGGACTTGTAAAAGTATAGGCGTGATTATATGTTCCAGACAACTTCAGTGGTGCTATTGTTGGTAAAGACAAAGAAAAGCCTGTGCCCAATGGCATGGAAGTAACGGTATTGGTTACTGCAGTCCAGTTTTGTCTAACAAAATCTTTGGTATACATTTTCCAATAGGGATTCACATACAATGGAGTAGTAGCTTCTACTTGTGCAGAAGTTACACCAGAAAAAGGAACTCCTATATAATGCGTTTTTGCTACTAAATTCCTTTTAGCTGTTACATTACCAACGATACTTCCTGCATCACTTGCGTTGTATGCAATGTTAGCGCCATTGTCAAAGTTTAAGGTGATGTTATTGTTGGTTGAAAGAACACCATTTAGTAAACGAATGGTACCATTCACATCTGTACTTGAAAAGAAGCCAACTTCATCTGCTGCGTTCGTTTTGTCAATTGTGAGATTAGATAATGAGCCAACACCTGAAAGAGATTGGCTTGCGGAACCCTTTACAACAAAATTACTTCCTGATTGTGCTAAAAAACTACCTGAATTAACAAAATTGCCATATAAATTCAAAGTTGCTGCAGATGTGATTTCAAGTGAACTTCCTGTATTGATAATTATATCTTTTGCATTAGCAGTGCCACTAATAATTGGTTTAACAGAAATATTAGTGATTACAACATCTTCGGTTAAGCTTGGCACTCCAGTTGGAGACCAATTTGTTCCAGTATTCCATTCTGTTGTAGTCCCTATCCAAATTTTATTACAGCTACTTGGAGTAACAACTGATACCGGACTTATACTTGTACAACTGCTTACAGTTATTTTTACACGATAGTATGTTTTAACAGATGGTGTAATTGAGAGTGTAGCATTCGTAGCATTTACAATATTCGAAAAGCCAGCCTCTGTATTTGTTACACTTGATTGCCATTGATAAGTAGGTGTGTATCCTCCATTATTATTTACGGAACCTGTTAATAAAATTGGAGCGGCACAATAAGCAGCGGATGCTGGACTTGATGAAGCTAATCTACCACACAAATTTCTACCACTGCATGGACCACCGCAATCAGGATTTATAACTCCAAAAATTGTACTTCCATTAAGTCCTTTCATATGACCTGTTGTTGTAATATCTCCACTACCAGTAACAATGGCAGCAGCATTTTGTCCATCATAGGTTCCCGTAATTGCCAACAAACCATCAACTGCAATGTTTCCACCATTATTAGTATAATTCCCTGTAACATTAAAATTAGCACCTGCTTCAATATTTATTTGCGTGCCTGCTTGGTTAATTTGGTTGGTTACAGTAAGAGTTGCGCCGTTATAAACATTAATAATACCTTTGTTCAAATTTATTCCTCCAGCAAAGGAAACATTCGAATATATATTTAGAACGGATGTTTCACTTGACATACCCAATGATAGAGGAATAACAGATCCATTAGCACCGGCATTAAAATTAAAAGTTGTACTCGTTCCAATGTTGACATTCACATTGGTAAAATCCATTATATGGTTAATCTCAATAATATCCCCCTCTGCTGGCAACCCATTATCCCAGTTAGTAGAAACGCCCCAAATACCTGCATGTATGGTTGAAGTAGTTTTGGCTTCAGCATTTCCTGTAAATAACAAAAAACAGAAGATACTGAGTAAAAATGTACATCTTAAAAATTCATGTTTTGTAATTTCAATTCTAAAAGAACGTGGATAGTTTAAGGATAGCATAGTGATTTGTAATTTGTTCTGAATTATTCGTCGAATTAATTAGTGACAGCATAATTAGCTAAAAACTAATACTGTAAATATATAAATTTAAAAGTAAAAGACTGTAAGAGTCTTGATATTAGATTCACAAAACCCAATTAAAGATTATTAAATATTAATAAAATCATATTTTTAATAATAAGGAAGAGTAATTATGATTTTAAAAATTACATACATGTAACTATTTATTTAATTTCACGTAGTTAAACATTTTTCTTAAACCACTCAAACGTCTTCAATAAACCTTCTTCAATTTGAATCGTCGGTTCGTAACCAATCATTTTTGTTGCCAAACCAATATTTGCCAAACTATCTTTAATATCTCCTTGCCTAGGATTCGTATATAAAGGTTTGATAGATGAACCTGCACAACCTGCTAAAATTTCATACACACGATTTAACGAAGTTGTAGAGCCACACGCTACATTGTAAAACCGATTAAAAGCATCTTGATTATTGGTCGTCAAAGCTTTTATATTCATTTGCAACACATTGTCGATGTAGGTAAAATCTCGGGTTTGCGATCCATCTCCAAATATCGTTGGTTGCTCTCCGTTTAAAATGGCTGTTATAAATTGTGGAATCACTGCAGCATAAGCTCCTTGTGCATTTTGTCTCGGACCAAAGACATTAAAGTATCGCATACCAATAAAGCGGAAAGGATATACATTACTAAAGCCACGCGCATACATTTCAATGCTTCGTTTACTGGCTGCATACGGAGACAATACATTACCCAAACGGTCTTCTTCCTTAGGCGACAAAGGGTCGTCTCCATATACGGAAGAGGAAGAAGCATATACGACTCTATCTACGCCAAGTTCCTTCGCTGCATAAAATACATTCATAGATCCCAATACATTCACATTATTACTCGTCATGGGATCAAGTAATGAACGTGGTACAGAACCCAATGCCGCTTGGTGGCTAATACCCTCAACCCCTTTTGTAGCTCTTACTACATCGTCGTAATTACGGATATCCCCCTCTACAAACTCATACTTGGGATGCGTTAAAAATTCTTCAATATTATTCTTATACCCCGTAGAAAAATTATCCAATACGCGAACCAATTCAATATTCGGTCTATTCAATAAGGCTTCCGTTAAATTTGAACCAATAAAACCTGCACCACCTGTAATTAAGATTCTTTTCATAGATATTGACTAAAGTGCAAAGATAGAAATTTCTTGCTTAGTTGCCAGCTACTAATTTCTAGGTTTTTGGTTCTTTGTACTAGATGCCTGGTGCTAGACGCGGAAAGTAGGAGTACAAAATTCAAACGTGTAGGTGGTAAATTTGTAGGAGAGTATCACATAAGTCATTAGGGCTAATCGTTTTTCTACAAACATGTTGTTTTAACAACTTTGAATTCTATACGCAGTGTAAAAAAAACAGCCCCAAATTAGAATAATACATTTCCGGCTAGTATATGGGAACTGTATGGGAACTGTATGGGAAAGGTATGGCTAGTGTATGGAAAGTGTATGTACTCAAAACACCTGAAATGGAAAATTCATCTTAGAAAAATACAATATTAATCCAACTACAATGCAAGTGCTACTGATACGTTACTCGTTCGATAGCTATAAAACCTATTTGAAAATGAAGAGATACAAAAAAAAAGAACCCGTAATTAGATAACAATACCTACTATAAATCAATTAGCGTTCAAAATAATCGCCTAAAAACAGTAACTTGCCATCCTAAAAAACGACCTTTCAGTATGAATGCTCCTGGAGATATAGAAACATATAGAAAAGCTTTTTGGGATGCTTTTCATAGACCAAAATTCAAGACGACTAAATACACTGGTATTTGGGAAGAGTTGGAAAAGATCAACGATGTGCTTGCGGGTCCTTTTTTCTCTATGTACGAAAATGGTCACATTCAATATGTCTTTGATGATAAGGAACGTTTCCCCAAAGTGAACTCTGTTGACGATTTCAAGGTATGGGCTTCGTATTTAATCAATGTCTATCACGACGAAGTTGAATCCATTGATAAACCTATTGATAAAGATGAGGAGTTTGACTTGCACCTATTGCGCTTTCAGACTGAAACAAAGAATAAGTTGTTGGGATTGATAATTAAAGTGGTCAGTAAATAGTGGTCAGTGGCATTGACCACTGACCACTATTTACTGACCACTAATAAGCTCCATCACCGTAACCTCTGGTGCCATCCCTACTCTACCAGGAAAACCTAAGAAACCGAAACCTCTATTTACATACAAATACTGTCCTTGTTTCTCATAAAGCCCCGCCCATTGTTTGTACATCCATTGTACAGGGCTCCATTTAATAGGACCTTTTTCTATTCCAAATTGCATGCCGTGCGTATGTCCAGCGAACATGATGTCAATGTCTTTATATTTTTCCAATATCTCTGCATCCCAATGACTGGGATCATGCGACAATAGAAGCTTCACAGGTACATGTTCAGTTCCAGGGTAGGCTTTGTGCATCTTTCCGTATTTCGGAAAATTACCTTTTGCGCCCCAATTTTCAATTCCTAAAATAGCAATTTCACTTCCTTCTCTTTTCAAAATGCGATGTTCGTTCATTAAAATATCCCATCCCATTTTTTTATGTACACCTATGAGTTGATTCAAATTTTCTCGTTTTGCTTCTGGGGTTTCCCACGCAACATAATCGCCATAATCATGATTCCCCAAAGTTGAATAAATACCTAATGGAGCGGATAACTTTCCAAAGACATCTATATATTCATCCATTTCAGCAGCAATATTATTGACTAAATCTCCCGTAAAAAAAATAATATCGGGTTTTTGCTTCATCACCAATGCGATTCCACGTTCAACAGCTGCTTTGTTATAAAAACTACCCGCATGAATGTCTGAAAGTTGTACGATTTTTAATCCATTCCACGCTTTAGGTAAATTTTTCAGCACGACTCTTTTTCTTCTAACTGTATAATCATGCGCACCAACCAACACGCCATACGTCATCCCTACAAAAGGAATGGCAGAAACAAACAACCCTGCTTTCAATAAAAAATCTGAGCGAGAAATACCCTTTGCAATATCTGCTGTATCAACAGAACCTGTACTAGTGAATTTGCCGAAAACAAATTGAACCAAACGTTTTAAATCATCAACAATTAAAAATAAAATAAAGATAATTTTACATAACAATAGCACCATGATAACACACATGGAAAGTGTGCGAAACCACATAGGCCAAGCATGAAAATAGCCCGCAAAGGTTGCAAGTAATACCGAAATAGACCAAGCTGTTACTGTCCAATACGATATATGAATCCATTTTCGAGCATTAGGCGAAAGTAAATCTGTAAGTGCTTTAACTCCCGTAAACACATACCAATCAATTAAAATAAAAAAAGCTATTGATAAGATTAAGACAAAACCATTTCCGCGCATACACTCCTTTTGTTATTTTAACTAAGACGTAAAGTTCATTTAAATATTTTAAGATGCATACATTAATCGGAATTAAAATTTTAATGAATTGAAAATGATACGCATACACATAAACATTAAAAAATACCTGCAGTTTTGTATATTTGTTAGCAATCATCTGATTTAAATGAAGATGAACATGTTGAAGTGATACAAAATTGATATGAATACGAATACACCCGCAAAACAAGGTTATTTCTTTCCTGCAGAATGGTCAAAACATAAAGCTACGTGGTTGAGTTGGCCGCACAAAGAAGCGTCTTGGCCTGGAAAATTAGAAAGCATTTATCCGCAATATGCAGCATTTATTAAATTGATTGCTGAAGGAGAAGAAGTACGTATCAATGTTACAAATAAAGCAATGGAAGACCATGCGCGTGCATATATTGAACGTGCTGGTGCAGATATGAAACAGATTTTCTTTCACCATTTCCCTACAAACGATGCGTGGTGCCGAGATCACGGGCCAGCTTTTTTAATAAACCCCACAGCGGATATCAAAAAAATCATTGTCGATTGGGGTTATAATGCATGGGGAGATAAATATCCACCATACGATTTAGACGATGTGATTCCAACCAAAATTGCAGAGATGTACGGCATTCCGGTGCACCACCCTGGTATTGTAATGGAAGGTGGTTCAGTTGAATTCAATGGCAAAGGAACGGTTTTAACATCCACGTCTTGTTTGTTAAATACCAATCGCAACCCAAGTAAAAGTCGTGGCGAGATTGAAGAATACATAATCGATTACTATGGAGTTAAAAATATTTTGTGGTTGGGCGAAGGGATTATTGGGGATGATACAGATGGTCACATCGACGACATTACACGCTTTGTGAATGAAGATACCGTTGTTACCGTTGTGGAAGAAAACAAAGGAGATGAAAATTACATCATCTTAAAAGAGAATTTAAAAGAATTACATAAGATGCGTTTGGAGAATGGCAAACAATTAAACGTGGTAGAATTACCAATGCCATCCCCTGTAATATATGACGATCAAAGGCTTCCAGCATCGTATGCAAATTTCTATATCAGCAACAATCATGTGATTGTGCCTACATTTAGAGATAAAAATGATGTAGTTGCCTTAGATACTTTACAAGAATTATTTAAAGACCGAAAAGTTACCGGACTTGATTCTACTGATATCATTTGGGGCTTGGGAAGTTTCCATTGCTTGAGTCAACAAGAACCGATATAAAAAGTGAACAGTGGTCAGTAAACAGTGGTCAGTTGGAAGTTTTTACTGTTAACTGACAGAGAACAAATTTACTAAATGATGACTCTTTACTATTTCATTTTCTGACTACTATTTATTTCCTGACCACTTTATAAACTGACCACGAACATTGAATAAACTACTCACCCGCATTATTGAAAAATCCGTCTTAAGACGGAAGTACGCTTCAAAAGAATTTTACAGTTCGTTTGAAATAGCGAAAGGATTGCGTCTTTTAAAAATTGATTTAAGCAGAACTATTAAAGATATTGTGCTTATATCATTGGGGATTGCGTGCGCGGTTATTGGGTTAAAAAGTTTTTTATTTCCTGCTCAATTTATAGATGGTGGCGCTACCGGTATTGCACTACTCTTAACGAAACTTACGAAGTTAGATTTATCTAGCTTGCTGATTATTGTAAACTTCCCTTTTATCATTTTAGGGTATAATGTAATTGGTAAAAGTTTTGCAATAAAAACAGGTATTGCGATTGGTGTGTTAGCACTTGCAACACATGTATTCACATTACCTGAAATGACCCACGATAAATTATTAGTGAGTATTTTTGGTGGTTTTTTCTTAGGAGCTGGTATTGGATTTTCTGTGCGAGGAGGTGCTGTAATTGATGGCACAGAGGTTTTAGCTATTTATTTAAGTCGAAAATTTGGCATTACCATGGGCGATGTAATCATCACCTTTAATGTATTGATATTCTCTGTCGCTGCTTACACCCTATCCATTGAAACTGCTTTGTATTCTATGATTACCTATTTAGCAGCATCTAAAACCATAGACTTTGTAGTGGAAGGTATTGATGAATATATTGGCATTACCATCATTTCTCCACACAGCGAAGAAATGCGCGAAATGATTACAAATAGCATGAGCAAAGGCGTTACCGTTTATAAAGGGAAAAGAGGTTTTGGCAAGCATGGACATGTAGGGGACTTGGATATTATTTACACCATCATTACGCGTTTAGAAATTAGTAGAATAAATACTGAAATCGAAAAGATAGACCCCAATGCCTTTGTTATCATGACAAGCGTTAAAGATACCAAAGGGGGGATGGTGAAGAAAAGAAGATTGAAGCATTGATGACAAGTACGGAGTATAGAGTACTAAGAACAAAGTATTTTTGATTTAAAATCTTCTTACACACTCAACTATTTTACAGCCTCCAATACGATTTCAACTTAGGTTACTGAAATACGAATTACCATACACTTACTGAGTAAACATACTGTGTACTTTGTACTCAATACTTTGTACTCAATACTTTGTACTCAATACTTTGTACTCAATACTTCGTACTCTATACTTTGTACTCTATAACTTTTCAAAATGTATACGATGCAGACAACTCAAATGCATTGTCTAAATTATTAGACAGCTTTCTAGTGCTTAGTAAAAATGAGCCCATAAAATGAATATTGCCTTGTCCAATGTTTATATTTTTAATTCCAACCATCAATGCTACTCCCCTTTTATAACGAAAATTAATACCTGTTTCGAATACGTCATTAAATAAAAAAATGGGTGCAAGCTGAAATTCAGAAACATTCATACTCTGATGTCGATAAAATACATGCGTCGTTAACAATACATAAGGGCTTATATAAGATGCGTAGATAACATTGACATTCAAATAGGGAATTAATAGAAACGTTTGATTGACCGGTGTTAATGCGCTGCGGGTGAATTGCTGATATGATACACCAATTTTTAATTTTGAACGTATGTACCACAGGCCTGCATTCCCATCAAATGCAGTAGAAGCACCACCACCGCCTGCTTGAGAACCGAGTAATGTATATTTCACCACACCAATTGCTAAGCCTGCAGATACAGAAGAACGACTGCTAATTCGCGTGGTCCAGGAATAGCTTACATACGCCTTTGTTCGACTAATAAATGCACCATCATTATATGCAATCACCAATGCTCCTAATGAGCTATATTGATTGAGTGATCGATGTTTTATTTTTACGTCTCCATCTACGTATAATCTATTAACCCCGCTAAACAACCCAATCAACGATCTATTACCAATCCTTAGATGCGCCTTACCACTACTATCTGAACTTGCTGGATTCAATAAATTGTAATTTTGAAAAAATTGATCAAAAACAATCGGAGCTTCATAGCCTGTTTGTGCATGTGCTTGTATAAAACAGCACATAAAAAAAGACAGACAAATATATGATTTCGATTTATTCTTCACAGTTTCATACTATAAAATCGACTAAAGTTACTATTTTTTTGTAATTCTGCGTTTTATTTCTAAAATCTGTTTACCTTTTAAAATTCAAATCGTAGTTCTACTATAAATCGTGACCGAACAAGAAAAGAAAATTATCCAATCTATTCAAACAGGTGCAAATTCAATTGCATTGAATTATTTGTATGATATTAGTTTAAAGAAGGTACGACAATACATTTTAAAAAACAATGGTACTAAAGAGGATGCGAATGATGTATTCCAAGATGCTGTAATTGTATTGTTTAACCAAATACGACTGGGTAAATTTAATGAAAATCATTCTATTGATGCCTTTATTTATTCTGTATCTCGCAATTTATGGATTGACAAAGTTCGAAGGAGTAAAAAATTCACTTCGTATGATAGCAACAGTGAATATTTAAATCATTCTAATGACTCGGATCATCTCGAAGACCTTATACAAAAAGAAAAAAGTTCTGCAATGCAGCAGGTTTTTAAGATGTTAGACGAGAAATGTCAAAAAATATTAACGTTCGTGATATATGAAAAGCGAACAATGAAAGAAATAAAAGATTTAATGGGCTATTCAAGCGATGATGTAGCAAAAACAAATCATTACCGTTGCAAGCAATATTTAGCAAAACTTGTAAAAAGCAATACACAACTTGTTGACTTACTAAAAAATTGAGACCAGAATTAGAAACATATCAGCTTATTGACAATTACCTAAACGGAAGTTTGACAGGTGATGCATTTGTTGCGTTTGAAAAACGAATGCAATCGGATGCAGGCTTTGCTGAAGAAGTTGATCTTGTAAAATTAAGTAATCAGGTTGTGATTGGAGCATCTATTGAATCACTAAGACAGCAAATGCGAGCAGATATAACTGCAATTGATCAAAAAAGCATGTTTTCCAAAGTTAAAAACTGGTCTGCTGGCATATTGCTAGGAACTGCAGTTTTAACTACCGGTTTATTTTACGTTCAATCTTCAAAAGAAGAGCTTTCTAAAAAGAATATTCTCAACAAAGAGGATGCTACTACCACAAATACGAAAAACCCACTTACTCAAAATAGCAGCATTTCTATTCAAAATTCATTACCAGTTTCTACATCGAAACCTACCAAGACAAAACAAACAGCTCCTATAAGTACACCGATTCCTTCAACGAATCCGGTTACGGAAGAGCGCACGAGTCCAGTGGTTTCAACTACACCAATTAATACGCAAGCAATTCCTGTTATTGAGACTAAACCGGCTCCTGCTTTCGTTAATCAAGAAACGATCAATACAAATCCATGTTTGAATATACACATACAAGCGGATATTACTAGTAAACCAAGCTGTAGAGATCAACACACGGGTAGTATTTCAATTCTACAAAACAGTATCAAAGGAGGCATTAAACCATACAGTATCCAATTCAATGGATCGAAAGCAACTACAAAGAAAGAATTTTATTCTTACTTGTCTGCCGGAACATATTCCATTGAAATTGCAGATTCCAATGGTTGTTCCCAACATTTCACAAAAGATGTTACTGAAAGCAATTGCCGTAAAACAACCTATGTGTTTGCACCTGACAAAGGCGAAACGTGGAAAATAACAGGATTAGATGATGCGCCATTCCGCATTACGATTATAAATATTTCTGGCAAGACTGTATATACATCCGAATACATCGATGGCACATTTGAATGGAATGGATTTAATCAACAAGGCAACTATTTAGATTCGGGTTTGTATATTTATATTCTTGAATCGAATTCTGGAGAAAAAGAAAATGGACAAGTAACTATTGCACGATAAATTGAAAAAGATTACTCACATATCGCGTATACTCACATACAAAATTGTATTCAGCTTCGCATTATTTTGCTTATGCACACTAATACAGGCGCAGACGTATATGATAACAGATGTAAATTTTAGAAATAAATTAATTTCGAGTTATCCATCTGTTATGACTGGCATTCAATTAAATATTGCAGCTGCACATGGCTTTACAAATGATTTAATACTTACAGGCGCAAATATTTCAAACTTAGATGGAATTCAATTTTTCACATCTGTTTATAAAATTGATGCATCCTTTAACAATTTAACAAGTCTTCCAAGTATTTCAACCTTAACACAATTGAAATACTTGTATGTAAATTTCAATCAACTTACCAGCTTACCCAATTTAAACAATCAATTAAGTTTAATAGAATTGCAAGCTTCTAATAATGCATTGACGAGCGTACCTAATTTAAGTCAATTATTGAATTTGAATATTCTTTTCTTAACAAATAATAATATCACAAACCTCCCAGATATTTCTACTCTTATTAATTTAAAATCCCTTATAATCGGAAATAATCCGTTTACGACTTTACCCGATTTTTCGCCAAACAATCAATTGCTTGAATTGCACGTGCATCAAACAAATAGTACTCAAATCAAGGGATTGTCGCAATTAACAAAATTAACAAAATTATATTGTTGGAATAATTCCATAACAGATTTATCTGATCTTTCTTCAAATACAACGCTTACTGGTTTATTTGCATTTTCAAACAAACTAAATCAATTACCTACATTAACCAATAAGCCTAATTTAAATAGCGTCGAAATTGCTGACAACTATTTAACATTCGAAGATTTATTACCACTTGCAGGTATTACAACACTTTCGGATTTTTCTTATAGTCCACAAGATAGTGTTGGGATTCACACAAACGTTTCGGTAAGAGAATATAGCACACTTGCCTTATCCTTTATAGAAGATGCTGCAATCACAAACAATACATACACTTGGTACAAAGGCAATCAAATCATTTCTACGAATCAAACACAAGCGTTAAACATACCGAAAGCATCTAAAAATAATGAAGGTGCTTATTATGTAAAGTATACAAATCCAATCTTGCCTGCTTTAACCCTAACACATCGAATTTGGGATGTAATATTAATTCCATGCTTTGATATACAAAGTTATTCCTTTAATATTTTATCCAATGAATGTAGCTTAGGAGCGACAGTTCATGCAAATATAGTATTAAATGGAGGTACAGCACCTTATAGCTATAAACTTACGCAACTAAATACTACAGATACACTCACAAATAATACAGGAGATTACAATCAGATTGCGCCTGGAAATTATTCTTTCATCATTCGTGATTCAAATAATTGCACAATAGAGCGTACAGAGAAAATAATAAAACCAGCTAAGTGTGATCCTGTAATTACACCCAATGGAGATATACTGATGAGCTCCTATTTTATTGAACAAACAGGCGATACTAAAATCATAGACCTCCAAGGCAAAACAATCTTGCAATTTAAAAGCCCGGCTGTGTGGTATGGTACGAAAGCAGATGGAACATTGGCAGATGCTGGATTTTATGTAATCATTGTTAATGATAAAAAAATTACCAATATCACTGTTATACGCTAATTGAAGAAATAAGCCGAAAACCCTATTTCTATTTTGTTAATTCTTTCTAACATGTCTTTAAATAAAAGACATGAACGATTTTCAGGAGTCTCACCCTGATACTAATATGGACAAACGTACGTTCTTTTGTTCTTGCCATTTTGCACTTCAACAAAAAACAAAAAAGCCTGCTACATGCAGGCTTTTTTTATACTCTGTACTCTATAATTTAAAATTTGCACATTATACTTTTCATTATTCCACTTTACACTTTACACTTTCCTAGCCCTTAATAACAATTTTAGAGAATGTTTTAGACGCATCAAAACGGATTAAATGACTATCTGGATTGATCACGTCTATGTGTACAGCTACACCATCCACTTCGCAACTTTTAGGCTTAAAATCTAATCCGTGAATATTCACTTCATAACTCTTGTATACTGGATTGTAGGGCCCATCTATATCTTGCGTAATGGTATATGTTTTTTTATCTCCGGATGTAAAAAATGTTTTATACACGTTCATTCCATCTTTATATTCATTTCCATCACCTTGATCTTCGTACAAATAACTTGTATGCGGCAGCGAAGATACATACATATGCAAAAACAATTGTTCGGGTATAAATTCACCTACATATTGCATGATTGGAGCAATTGGAATAACTGCACCAGCTTTTACATATAATGGAACTCGATCTAAGGCTGCCTCAGCCCAAACCTCTTGTTTACCTGTATGCAATTGATCATCCCAATAATAATACCATTTCCCTTCTGGCAAATACAACCATCTTCCATCTACTTTCTCTTCTAGTACGGGACAAATCAATAAATTATCGCCCATACAAAATTCATCTTGACGAATGTATGTCTCCGGATCGTCTTGGGATACAAATGGCAAGGGACGAATTGTTGGTATACCTGTTGCAACGTGCTGATAAAAGGTTGTATAAATATATGGTAGTAATTGATAACGCAATTCTATAAACTTCTTGGTTAACAATTCATATTCCAAACCAAAAGACCAAGGTTCTTGATCTCCGTGATCACCCGAAGAATGTACTCTACAAAACATGTGAAAAATACCCAATTGAATCCAACGTACAAATAACTCACCCGTTGCTTCACCGATAAAACCACCAATATCCGAACCACAATACGAAACACCTGAAACACTCAAGCGTTGACATTGATTGTTGGCAATGGATAAGTGTTCCCAAGTGGCCATGTTATCTCCTGTCCATACAGAGGAATATTTTTGCAAACCTGAATATCCTGAACGCGTAATCACAAAAGGTCTTCTATTATCTGCAAACTGTTTTAATCCATCGTATGTTGCACGTGCCATTTGCATGCCATATACATTATGCGCTTTGCGATGACTGCAGGGATCGCCATCATAATCGTGACGCACATCATCTGGAAAAGTTTCTATTTCGAACACTGCCGGTTCGTTCATATCATTCCATACACCACGCACACCCGTATCTACCAAATCTCCGAATAAACCTGCCCACCATTCACGCACTTCCACACGCGTAAAGTCTGGAAAATTACATTCCCCTGGCCAAACAGATCCCTTCATCAACGGGCCATCCATGCGCTTGCAGAAATATCCTTTTGCTAAGCCTTCTTGATAAATTTTATAATTCGGATCTATTTTAATTCCTGGATCTATGATTACAACCGTTTTAAAACCTTGCGCTTCTAAATCAGAAATCATTTTTTTAGGATTCGGAAAATGTTCTGGATGCCACGTAAAACATCTAAAACCATCCATGTAATCGATGTCTAAATAAAATGCATCGCAAGGAATTTTTCGTGTTCTAAATTCAGAAGTAATTTCTCGAACTTGTTTTTCAGGATAATAACTCCACTTACATTGATGAAAGCCTAATGCCCACATTGGCGGCATTTCTGGCTTACCTGTTAAATTTGTATACCCTTCAACAACAGACAACAACTCTGGACCATAAATAAAATAGTAATTCATTTCACCTCCTTGAGACCAAAACGAAGTTGCATTTTTACGTTCAAATCCAAAATCAAAATACGTACGAAATGAATTATCAAAGAAAATACCATAAGCTACTTTACGATGTAAGCCAATAAAAAATGGAATGTTTTTATATAATGGATCTGTATCTTTTCCAAATGCATAGGTATCTTTACCCCAGTTCTCAAATCGTTTTTCTCGCAAATCGGTATCTGCAGGCTTATCACCTAAGCCATAGAAATGCTCGCTTGGCTGACATTTACGTGTATTGAAAACAAACTCGCCACCGCTTTTTTTATTTTCTTCCCAGTGATATCCTTTTTCATCTTCAGAAATAACCAACCCATTTTTATCTAAAATACGAATCAACATTCGCTCTTTCTGAATCTCGATATCAACTTGAGCTGTTTTGATTGTATAGTATAATTCTTCTTCGCTTATTTCAAGTTGTTTTATTTCAGCAGTATAATTGGGTGCATGCGAATAGGAAAAATCACGTTCAAAATTACCAAGTGCTGCAAAACGAAATCGAATGATTACATCTGAAAACACTTTTACTTCCAATACAGATTGTTGTCCATAGAAATAAAACCGATTATCAATCTTCTCCCATCTTTCAATCACTCCAGCATCTTGTTGTATTGTTTGCTTTTCGTGATTGATATTCATGTAACTTTCCATACGAATCTTATTTCTGTGTGCGGTATCAAATATATATCCCTAAAATAAAATAAAAAAAAAGGAATGTTGGGCAAAAAAATGATTTTTTATTACAATGCCCGTTGAATTTGATATAAGTCTGAATATTCGGATGCTTTTTAAAATATTAGAGTCATTAAGATAGGTTTTTAGCACTTCTAAATGTATTTTTAAGTAAAAGCTATTACAAAATTGAATTTGGGTTTATTTGTATGAAAAAAACAAAGGTTTTAATGCTGGGTTGGGAATTTCCACCCATAATAAACGGAGGATTAGGAGTTGCCTGCCTTGGTTTAAGCAAAGCCTTATCAAAACAAGTAGAACTGACCCTAATTTTACCTAAAAGTGACCCAAGTATTGCATTAAATCTTGTTGATATTATCGGTTTAAATCAACAAGAACGAATTCGGATTCGAGAAGATTTCCAAACCAATTTTTATGAAGAGCTTGAAAATGTCTATACACTTCCTACAACTATTGCTCCTTATCAGACAATAACGGAAACGCAAGTAAAAACGAAACAAGTTAAAAAATCAAAGAAACAAAAAATCGTTCGTTCAGAATTCTACAAACCTTTTGAACTTGAAAACTTGTATGGCAACGATACCATTCAAAAAGTAATTGAATATGCTACGGTATCTGCGGATTTGTGCATGGAATGGGATTTTGATGTTATTCATTGTCACGATTGGATGACGATGTTGGCAGGCGTTGAAATCAAACAACGCACAGGCAAACCACTAGTACTACATGTCCATTCGTTGGAATACGATAGAAACCAAGGCAACACAGATAGTTGGGTATACCAGGTTGAAAAACATGCGATGGAACAAGCCGATGCAATTTTACCTGTAAGTAATTACACAGGCAACATTGCAGTAGCACACTACGGAATCAATCCTCGGAAAATACATTCCGTTCATAATGGTGTTGAA
Source organism: uncultured Cytophaga sp. (assembly GCF_937863595.1). Taxonomy (GTDB): domain Bacteria; phylum Bacteroidota; class Bacteroidia; order Cytophagales; family Cytophagaceae; genus Cytophaga. The sequence continues at coordinate 4,096 of NZ_CALMGQ010000003.1, read as the reverse complement.
AAAGTTATTCCGTATAAAGTAGATAAACCTTTTCCTGAAAAAATAGTACTTTTTATTGGTCGCGTTACCCATCAAAAAGGACCAGAATATTTTGTTGAAGTTGCGTCCAAAGTACTACAAGAATATCCGCTAGCACGTTTTGTCGTTGCAGGTACAGGAGATAAATTAAAAGAACTCATTGAAACAGGTGCGCACAAACACTTGGGATTAAACATCCATTTCACGGGTTTCCTTAGTAAAGAGAAAATTCACGATCTGTTAGCAATGGCAGATGTGTATTGCATGCCATCGGTTTCTGAACCCTTTGGACTTTCTGCATTGGAAGCCGCACAGTTTGGCGTACCGTGCGTGGTATCAAAACAATCGGGTGTTTCAGAAGTATTGATGGGAGCATTAAAAGTAGATTTTTGGGATGTAGATAAAATGGCGCATTACATTTTAATGTTGTTAAAAGATCCAACCTTCGCCAAAACCATTTCAGAGAACGCGCAATTTGATCTTGAATATTGCACGTGGGAGAATGCTGCTATAGAAATTCAAGAGGTATATAAAAAACTATTAGCATAAGTACGATGCGTTCTGTTACGCTGTGTTTTCAAGTTCACCAGCCCTTTAGAATAAAGCCCTATACTTTTTTTGATATAGGTAAACAGCATTCGTATGAAGATGAAGGGCATAATAAATTGGTGATCAATCGCGTTTCAGACCTATGTTACTTACCTACCAATAAAATTCTACTTCAATTAATAAAAAAATACAAAGGACAATTTCGTGTTGCCTTCTCTATAAGTGGCACAACCATTGAACAATTCAAATTGTATCGTCCTGATGTGATTGATTCGTTCATAGCCTTAGCAAAAACAGATTGTGTAGAGTTTCTTGCAGAAACCTATTATCACAGTTTGAGCAGCATCTTTTCGGCCAACACATTTATTGAGCAAATCGAAGCGCATCGCAAATTGATCCGAAGCACCTTTGACTATCAAACAGAAGTTTTTCGGAATACGGAATTGATACACAACAATGCCATTGCTGAAACCATAAAAGGCTTGGGCTTAAAAGGCATGATTACGGAAGGAATTCCAAGTCTGTTAGAATCTCAAAGTACCAATAACCTATTTAGTCCCGCGCAGACCTCCTTCCCTATTATACTTCGGAATTGTATCTTATCGGATGATATCGCATTTCGATTTTCCGACAAAAATTGGAAAGGATATCCCTTAACGGTCGAAAAATACAGTTCTTGGATTGATAAAAGCCTAAAAAAGAATGAAAATGCGACTATTTATGTCGACTATGAGACATTTGGTGAGCATCAGAAGAAGAATAGCGGTATCTTTACATTCTTGCGCAAATTGCCCGGCATGTTGATTGACACCTATGGAATCGAATTTATGAATCCATCGGAAGTAATCGACTACCATGAAATACATTCGGTGTATGATGCACATGAAACCATTTCGTGGGCAGATGTTGAAAAGAATCTTTCGGCTTGGCATTTGAACAGCATGCAAAAAGAAGCGATTGAAAAGATTTATAGTTTGGAGCCTTTGATTCGAAAAATGCAAATTAGAAAGCATACCGAGAAATGGAACAAACTTCAAACCTCGGATCATTTCTATTACATGAGTACAAAAGGAATGAGCGATGGCGAAGTACATCAATACTTCAGTCCGTTTGCGAGTCCGCACGATGCCTATCTACATTATATGAATGTAGTGGCAGACTTTGAGCTGGAAGTGCGGAAGAAGAAACTGTTTAGTTAATTATGAATTATGAATTATGAATTGGTTTCATTTATAATTTATATTCACATACAAACCTATAATTCTCACTGACGCTAGTGTTACAACAAACAAGTGGTTGGCCGAAAAGGCGCAACCACGGCGCAAAGAAGTACATATCATCAAGTAAAGAAAATTCATAATTCATAATTCATAATTCATAATTCATAATTCATAATGAATATCCTTTCCATTGACAATCTTTCAAAAACATTTACGGACAAAAAACTTATTGATGGCATTACGCTTGGCTTAAGCAAGGGTGAAAAAATTGCGATCGTAGGTAGAAACGGTGCTGGTAAATCTACCTTGCTTAAAATTGTGATGGGGATTGAACATCCCGATTCTGGGGTTATTGCCATACATAAAAGTAGTACTGTTGGATATTTAGAACAAGATCCGATCTTGCCGACGGGTAAAAAAATAATAGAAGTTGCGCTTGAAAGTAGGGCGGATATTTGCAAAGCTATTCTATTGTACGAAGCATCCATGATTACCTTGGATAGCGACGATATGGAAAAAGCCATCACCATGATGGACGCCTTGCAAGCATGGGAGTTTGAAGATAAAGCAAAACGCATTCTTTCTAAATTGGGTTTACACGATGCCAATTTAGAAGTACAAAACCTTTCGGGCGGACAACAACGCCGCGTTGCTTTGGCGCGTGTGTTATTGCAAGAGCCCGATGTATTATTGATGGATGAGCCTACCAATCACTTGGATTTGGACATGATTGAATGGCTGGAAGAATTATTAAAAGCATCGCAACAGACTTTATTATTCATTACCCACGATCGGTACTTCTTGGATGAAGTTGCAAATGGAATTTTAGAATTGGAAGGTGGTAAAATTCAGATGTACCGCACCAAGTATCCTGAATACTTAGATCGCAAAGCCGAAGAAGAATTAATCCGTACCGCATCTTTAGATAAAGTAACAAATACCTTACGCAAAGAAGCGGAATGGATGCGCAGACAACCCAAGGCGCGTGGCACCAAAGCCAAGTATAGAATTGAAGCGTTCCACTCGATGGAAGGCAGCAGAGACACGCTGAAAGAAGCCGGACAAGGTGATGTGCAGCTTGACTTTAGCAGTCGACGTATGGGTAATAAAATATTAGAATTACATCATGTAAATAAATCTTTCGGGCAGAAAAAAATATTAACAGATTTTAATTATATTTTTAGAAAGAATGAAAAGCTTGGTATCATAGGTAAAAATGGTAGTGGTAAAACAACCTTATTGCAACTGATCAATCGTGCCATACAGCCAGACTCAGGAGAAATTGTAACAGGCGACACCATACATCTTGGATATTATACCCAGAAAGGTTTAACGTTTAAGCCAAGACAAAAAGTAATTGAATTGGTAACGGAAATTGCCGAACAGTTTCAAACAGGAAATGGCGAAGACCTAACTGCTTCCGCCCTATTGAAACGCTTTTTATTTGAACCATCCCGCCAATATGAATTTATTGAAAAATTAAGTGGTGGTGAGAAAAAACGATTACACTTGCTTACTATTTTAGTTCGTCAGCCCAACTTCTTAATCTTAGATGAGCCCACCAATGACATGGACATGTCTACCTTAAGTGTGTTGGAAGATTATCTAGAGAACTACAAAGGCTGTTTGATTATCGTTTCGCATGATCGTTATTTCATGGATAAATTGGTGGATCACTTATTGATATTTGAAGGTGATGGTGTAATGCGTGAATACAATGGCAACTACACAGATTATCGTTATGAAGTAGAGGAAGCAATTGAAACTTCACGCAAGCCTGAAGTAAAGGAAGCAGCCAAAGCTGCTGCTCAAAAAGAGTCCAAACCTTCTACCAAACGTTCGTTCAAAGAGCAAAAAGAATTTGACGATTTAGAAAAAGAAATTGAAACAACGGAAGCAAAGAAAAATGCATTGATTGACAAACTTTCTAAACCCGATGCTGGTGCGAACATTGCGCAATGGTCGAAAGAATTGGAAACATTGGATAAAGACTTAGAAACAAAAACGCTTCGTTGGTTGGAGTTATCGGAGAAGAGTTAAGTTATTGGTTTTAAGTTTCAAGAATTAAGTATGTAATAGGTTTTAAGTATTATGTTTTAAGATAAAAATTATACCCTAAAACAACAAAGGCTGTTTGAAAGACTGGCCTTTGTTGTTATAAAGAATTGAATGTACTTGTAAGAGTTAATATATCCATGTACGCTGTCGTCAGACAAATCTTTTCAGTGGTCCGACGTACTTGTTTGGAAGAACCTTTTTTATTCTTCAAGCCAACCACTATCTTATCCATCGTTGCTAGCTACCAACAA
>NZ_CALMGQ010000002.1 GCF_937863595.1 uncultured Cytophaga sp. | reverse complement strand
TTGTTGGTGTTCCCGCCTGAACAAATCGTTACATAATGAACAAAGAACTGCGCGGGTCACCAACAACTTTCTATAACTTAATATTAAGCTAACTCTTTTCTAATTTTCTCTAGCATTTTTTTACTCGCCTTTATACCTTCATCTTCACTCAATCTACTTCCTTCGTATTCAAGACCAACATAACCTCTATAAGAAGATGCTTTTACCAATTTCAACATGCGTGTAAAGTCGCTATTACTTTCTTCTCCAGCTTCTGTAAAATCAAATGTTTTCGCACTCACTCCTTTTGCAAAAGGAAGTAATTCTTCGACCCCTTTATATTTGTCATACCAATCTACGCAAGGTGATTCCCACAAATCTCCTTTTTCTCTTCGTACACAAAAGTTAGCGAAATCAACCATCGTACCGCAATTTTTATGATTCACTTCTTGCATCACTTTTACCATCATAGCAGCATTAGACGACCATGTACCGTGATTTTCTGCAAGTATCTCCATATCCATTTTAGCAGCGTAAGCAGTTAATTTACTCAAACTTTTTACAGAAGCTTCATGCCACTCTTTCGCGTTAGAATCTCCATGTAGATTTACACGAATGGCATGCCCACCAATATATTTAGAAGCTTCAATCCATTTGTAATGATTTTCTACCGCTTGTTCTCGGAGTGTATTATTTTTATCTGCCAGCATCCCTTCTTGATCAACCATAATGAGTACACTTTTTACACCATTATCAGAACACCGTTGCTTCAATTGATTGAGATATGGAGTATCATTGGCTTTATCCATAAAAAATTGATTCACATATTCCACTGCATCAATATTGTATTTTGTTTTTGCAATACTTGGAAAATCAAGATTGGATATTTCACCACTAAACAATGCTTTATGCAAAGACCATTGCTGAAGAGAAATTTTAAAATTAAATTTTTTTTGTTCTTCCGCAAACAACGAAAAAGATGGCAGTAAGGTTAAACCAGCAGCAGCCAAAGCAGCCTGCTTAATAAATATACGGCGGGTATTATTTTCCATATAGAAAAATAATCTAAAAAATAGATAAAACCTATTTCAACGTTTCACTAAATAATATATTGATTCAAATATGAATCTCACTTTTTTGATTCAATGTATAATAGTTCAGTTTGATTATCAAAGACAAATATTGTCTCTGTTACACACAAAAACGGGTATATATATTTGGTCGCACAATTTTTAATTTAAAGTAATAAAAAAAATAGCTTTGTGTTTTTTTATTACTTTATCCATAAATCCGACAAATCCCAATCAGTTAACATTCCTTCTTAAAGATTTTATTCATCAAATCAAACAACTCCTTATGTTCTTCTTCAAACTTTTTTGGGTTTTCAAAAAAGTATTCGCACACAACTGCAAAAAATTCGGCATGGTTGGTTAATGCATATGGATTTATATCGGATTGATTAGTAACAATGTTTTCAATTTCTGCATACATTAATTTTGTCCAAGGTGCCAATAAACTTTCGGGCATAAATGCTTTGGGGATGCCATCTGTATCGCCATCTGCTTGATCCAATAAATGTGCAAATTCATGAATACCCACATTTGATTTTCCATTCATAGATTGAAACCCTTGTATTAAGTATTGCTTGGACAAAAGCAATACATGTTTGGATTGAAAGGGTCTAACTTGCCCCAATAATGTACCATCTTGTTCGGCATCGTTTTTTTGATTGGGCTCTACCGCACCATCATAAATGATTACTTCAGAAAGATTCACATATTCCCACCCATCAAACTTAAAAACAGGAATAATGGCACTACAAGCAACTAATAATTTTAATTCGTCGGTCACTTCCAAGTCCTTCACACCCGTAATGGTAGTAGTGCCAATAAAACGTTTAATTTTTGTTTGAAAACGGATTTTATCTTTGACGGATAACTCTTTATAAAACTGAACGTCCTTTATAAGTAACTCTTCCCATTCTTTTGAGAAAGGGGCGTCAAGAATTTCTTTGACAGCTTTTTTCTTTTTCAATATAAAATAGAAGAATATGCCAAATAGAGACATTGCGATAAGGATAATGGGGAACATATTAATTAAATTTAAATTTCATGTAGTATAAATAAAGATTCTGTTCTAAATCTAATATCGAAAGACTCAATATTGAATAACTGTAAATTAGATGAATAAATATAATTAAAATAATTAAATTAGGATTACACAATATTTATTGATATTTATATTATATGCGATTAATTCACGCACCTTGGTATATGAAAAATATCACAGGATTATTTAGTAAGGAAAAAGGCCCCAACAGAGGCTTTACTGCTCAGTATGCGGTGTTTTGGATATTCTTTAAAGATAAAAAAGATATGAGCGATACACGGCTTATCAATCATGAACTTATTCATCACGAACAAGTAAAAGAACTCACCCCCTTTCTATTCCTACCCATTTACCTAGGCAACTATGTATTCAATTTATTTAAATATAAATTTGATGCAGACCTAGCCTATCGAAACATTCTTTTAGAAAAAGAAGCATACATACATGAAAATAATTTCACATATCGAAAAAATAGAAAACGGTATGCTTGGATTAAATTATAAATTACGGAGCGAAATAAATTAAATTTAAAAAAATAAAAAAAAACAAATTCCAAAAGGAGGGAATTATCTCTCTGTTTGGAATTTATTTTTTATTTTTTTTGAATTTGGAAGACTACTCAAAAAAAGTTACTTCCCCATTATCCATATCATAATAGGCACCAATAATTTTTATTTCGCCAGCATCTTCCATGTCACGTAACAGTGGACTTTTCATTCGTATGTTTGCAACATCGATTTTAACATTCTCTCTCACCCTTAAATCAACAAACACTGGATTTTTAGAAGATTGAATACCGTCAAAATTACACCACGCATCTACAGCCGATCTGATTTTAGTTAATAAGCTCGTAAGATTGCCTAGTTCTACCCGATCAATTGCAACTTTAATAGCGTCGCAATTTCATGACCCAATATCAATTTAGCACCAGAGACCTTTCAGCTAAATTCCATGAAACCTAAAATATCTTCATTTACAATATTACCAGCAACTCGGGCAACAAACATATCTCCGAGACCTTTATCAAACACATCTTCTATAGGTGCCCTAGGATCTACACAAGACAACAGCCATGGTGAATTGCCCATTCACTGCATCTCTTATTTGTTTGGAATGATCGCGCGTGGTTAAACTTCCTGAACAAAACGTTTATTATCTTCTTTTAAACTCGTAATTACTTCATCCGGTGTTAGACGTTTTTGTTCATCTAACCTTAATACTCGTTCAATTAAGGGCTCTTGAGGCCCATGTCAATTTCAATTCGAATGCAGTAAAAGCAGAATATTTTATTCAATTTTAAATATAAATAATTCATCTAGATCCTAAGAATTAAGTATTCTAGCACTTCAAAATTGAACTCAAGGGTTTAAATTGGCATTTATTTATCAGTAAGGGATTTAAGAAAATTAACCAAATCAGTTTTTTGTTCTGAAGATAAATTTAATCTTAGTATGATTGGGCTTTTATTTGGATGTGCTACCCCTCCTGAATTATAATGATTCACAACATCTTCGAGCGTATTCAAACTACCATCATGCATGTAAGGAGCCGTCATCTCTACATTGCGTAAGGTTGGCACTTTAAATTTTCCAATATCAGATAAATTTTGTGTAATACGTGCTCTACCAGAATCCGCATACTGTTCATAAAGGCCATTGTTTCGAAAACTAAAATCAGTAAAAAGTGCACCTTGATGACAATGAAAACATTCTCCTTCTTCACTAAAAAATAAGGTTTCGCCTCTTAATTCCGAATCTGTAAGGGCACTTTTATTTCCATTTTGAATGTAGTCGTCATACCTTGAGTTTGCTTGTATTAAGGATCTTTCATAACACGCAATAGCTCGTGTAAATGCAAAAACGGAAGGCTCAGTATTATACGCTTTTAAAAACAACAATGGGTATTTAGTATGCTTTTTAAGTTTCTCCACAATTAAATTAGCATCAAAATCAAGTTCATCGTGATTGTCAATTGGGCCTAATACCTGTTGCTCTAAATTTGGATTCCCCCCATCCCAAAACATATTCGGTTGGTACGCAACATTAATTAATGATGGTGCATTTCGTGTACCCGTTCTGCCATCAACACCTACACTCACTATTAAGTTATCTGCAAAAAACTTGTCAGGTAAATGACAAGAACTACATGATACGGAACTATCTCTTGATAAAATCGGATCAAAAAAAAGCATCTTACCTAATTCAATACGATTTTTAGTGGGTAAATTATCTACTGGAACTTCCGGATACAACAATCCTTTTGGAACAGTATATGAAATGATTGCATTATTATCTGCAATAGTCGCCATTTCTTCGTCGCCTTTTTTACATGACAACAGAGTCATACACAAAAGGAATAATAAAATCCCTTTTGTGTATGACTGCATATCTAACTTATTTATACTATTCAAAATTATGCTATTCAATTGTGAACATACTTGGAATATTGTTGGCAATCTTCGTTGCTAAGGGCATACTTCCCATCGTATGAGAACGGTTTTCAGTTTTTAAATCTACCCCAACAAATAACTGATTAATATTTGAATGTATCTGTACGACCTTATTAACACCAGGTAAAATAGTAATTGGTGCATTTGAAACCTGAACATCTTTTAACAACGCATCTGTGCCTATATGATAAAACAAATCATGACTATACTGACCATATGTTAATACATCAACGTTCGTATCAGTTGTATCACAAGTACCTTCCATCATCATGAAAATATAGCCTGAATTCCAACTCCAATGTATGCCCGGACTTTGGATTGCCAATGGGTTTGATACCGGATATTTTGTTGGGTCTCCATGATTAAGTTCATTATTTAAACCCACAGAGAATTTAATAGTATTATATGTTCCTGCAGGCACATTACCTAAACTATAATCGGATGTATTGGGATTAATTAAAAACACTTTTCCTGTCAATGCTTCTTCAGTGCCATCGTTTTTGATCAATGAAATATTGGACATATAATACCTAAAAGAAGATAAGGTATAACGTTCATTGTTTGCTGTAATATGGGTTGAAGCAAAATCTAACGTATCTGCACCAATTTTGGGGGTCATTCTTAACACAAGCGTTTGTGTAGGTATAATTGGCGCAGGGTCTGATTCATTTTTTTTACATGCTGAAACAGCAACACTAGCTATGATTGCTATGGTTATGATATATAAATTTTTCATTTGTTTTTTAAATTTTTATTTTCTGATTTTATATAATCAACCAATAGTGATAATAATAAAACCGAAGAGTCCTTTTGTTAGATTATTCAATAATTATTTTTTGAGAATAAATGCCATCTGCATCCGTTTTTATTAAAACAACATACATACCTGATTCTAAATTTAAATCAAATTGTCTTTGAGCGCCATCAAAAGTCCCCTTAATGTTACCGGCATAATCATACATAATAATTTCTGTTACATTTCCATAAATGCCTTCGGTGTTTAAACGGAATGAACCCGTGCTTGGATTTGGAGCAATTTTTAAAGTAGTATTATCAATATTATTGGATGTCAATATACCTGTAGGAGTCACAGGAACAGTAGGGATTTCTGAGAGTGCATTAGAATACAATCCATTATTTTCTGTACTTACAAATACACGCGTGTCAACAAAGGTAATTTTGTTTACATCTGTAAAACTTGGTAAGTTGAATTGGTTCCCTCCTGCTATCCAAGAACTCCCTTGAGTTGAAGTCGCTAATAAACCACCTTTATAACTTGCCCAAACATACCCTGCGCCTGTTGCCATTGCTTGTATCTTCAAACCATTTAAATTCATTAAAGAAGTATGTGGTATTGCATTTTCCGTTGAAGCAGCCGCACTCCAATGAATTGAAGCTAAAGCTGTATCTGAAACAAATACTCCTGATCCGTCTGTCCCCACATATATTTTATTTCCTAAAGCAGTTGCAGCGGTTACGTTCCAGTCAGCTAATCCCAAATTGTAAGAACTCCACGTACTCCCATTAAGTGGCTTAACGAATACACCTTGTCCGTATGTTGCTACTAATACATTGTTACCAAAGAATGCAAGGGATGTTGGTATAGCATTTAAAGGCAATCCTGCCTGCATTATTACCCAGTTTAATGTAGGTGTAGAAGTTTTATAAATATGATTGAGTGCATCGATGGCATACAAAATTGAATTTGACTGATATAGTTTTTTAATATTTAATGAGGCCAATCCTGCATTTGATTTTGACCAATTCAAACCTGAATCTAATGAAATGTAAATACCATTGGTTTTTGTTGATGCAACCATTAAAGTACTTGCCATTGTAAAATCAGTAACGAATAAACTATCATCAAAGCCTTTATTAGAAGGAATAAATTTGGAACCTAAATTTCTACTTATACTTACACCATTTTCCGTTGCAACTAAAATAAATTGTGGACCACCGGTATACATGGCATTCACTTTAAGATTATTGAAATTTACATTCATATCAATCCACGAAGTAAAGGGAAGATCGGATTTGAAAATTCCTTTATTAACAGTTCCGCACACAAGTCCATTTTTAAAAGGAACGATAGCTTTTACATCCATTGTTGGCAAACCTGTATTTAATTCAGACCAATTAACCGCAGTTACCGCAGATGTATACACACCCGCATTAGAAGATAAATACCAATTAGTACCATCATTAGACAAATCAGATATGGCATAATTTACTGGCAAGCCCACAGACACTAATGAAAAATTTGACGTTGTAGCAGTATTCGCATTTTCAGTAACAAACAAACCTGCTTCATTTACAAGTAATAGTTGATTGGATATAGCATTGTAAGACATTGAAGTTGTCCCTCCCACATCATCTGTATTGAAATCGTTATAATCATTCCACACGTTGCCATTATTATCCGTATAATATACTCCACCATCCATTGAAGTACTGAATATTCTTGTACCTGCTTTTTCAAGAGCAGTAATTTCTAAATGATGTAAACCTGTGTTTATTGCAGTCCAACTGTTACCGCTGTTCGTAGTTATGAATATACCAGTTGTTGTTCCTGCCATTAAAGTACTTGCATTTATCGCAATCAAACTTGTAACATGTAAGTTGGTTAAACCTGAATTGATTTTATTCCAATAGGAATCTGTTCCAAATTTCCCATTAAAAATAAATATTCCGCTATCTGCAGTTGCTGCAAACAAACGTGTGCCAGTATGTGCAACAGCTGTTACTTTCCCACTTTTCAAACCAACAGGCCTAGCTCTCCAACTTATCAAAGCCGGACTTGTACTCTCGAACACACCACCTTCTGCAGTGCCAAAATAAACTGTATCTACAGAAACTGTACTACAGGTAACTGTACCGCCAAATGGACCTTTAGAGCCAAAATGTGCTTGTGCACTTAATGCAAATAGGCTTATAACTAAAAAGCTAATAAGCGTTTGCAATTTATTTTTTTGTATATATTTTTTCATTTCTTTTAGAATTTAGATTTTATAATATTTAGGTACATGAGCAAATAAATTTACTTCAAGACGCTATAAATGATTGTGGACATGCTACAAGAATACTTCCCCAACTGACGATAATACCAAATCCAATTTCATTTTAGTCCTATATTAATTCGCCATGGTTGTGTCATTTCGACCAACCATTCTTAAATTTTAGACTAATCTCAAATAAGATACGGAATAACAGTTCAAGCCATTCAATTAACTAGATGGCATTACTTTAAGATTTACTTTTTATAACATCAACACACGTATTTATTATTATTATTATTACGCAGGAGGATGAAAAAAATCACGCGCACGGTTTGTTGGCATGCTACATATAAAACTAAAAAAATAATTCGTTTGCTTAACGTCAACGTCTTCTATTGAAAGAAAAGCAAACGAACAAAATAAATCTATTTTATCTTTCGAATACGATATTGAATTTTCAGATGCATGTTTATCGGTCGATAAATGTGCTTTTAAATAACATGAACCGTTGCATGTATTATTCTCCTTATTTTTTTGCACACACAACTCTTTTACAATATAGGATTCTGATATTTTGAATTGCATCCATACAATCGTATTATAACTAGTTTGTAAAACAAACAAGAATAATATAGTTGTAGAAAAAAGACGAATCAAAAGTTGCATGTCAATTATAATTATTGATTTTCGTATTTAAACATTTTGGGGATTCGAGCAGCAATATCTATTGCAAGGTTACTCGTATTGTCTCCTTTTGTTTTAACACTAAAATTAGTTAAATCTTTCAAATCAACTCCTTTAAATAACTCTGCATAATCAACTAAGACATGTATATAAGCAGTATAATTAGGCTGCACAGCAACGTTTTGATCTGGCATAGCAACATGCATCAATCTACTTTGTGTTCCTATGTTATATTGGAAGGGCGTCATTTTATCATCGTCCCCACTTTTTGCAATACTCGTATCTATTTTACCAGCAACATGCATAAATATAAAATTATTTGCTTCTGCAGTATTAGAGAACCACATATTTGGGTCGTTTAACTTTATCGGATTTCCTGTTGGAACGGCTGCATTAATAGCACTTGGCAAACCAACATCAAAAGAAACAGACTTGTAATTGCCAATTGGTACATTGCCCAATTTGTAAACGTTATTTATTATGTCTGTCAATATAATGGTGTCTTTTACATTATAAATACCACCATCAAGCTTGATTAATTTAATATTTGATATATATAGTTGCGCAAAACTTAATGAAATGCCTCTGCCATCATCTGTATTATTTACTTGATCGTATATTTCTACTTCATTGGGACCAATATACGTATGCAGGTGAAAACTTATTGCAGACGTTTCCACAGAAGTTGTTGTAACTGGATCTGGCGTAGGATCATTTGTTTTACAACCTAAAATAGAAAGTAAAATGATCGATAAAATAATTATTTTTTTCATAATAAATATGTATTAAAAGATAATTGTATAAACAAGGTTTGCATTCGCATAAGATGTTGGTTGAATACCATTTGTTTTTTGATACACAGGTAAGCCAAATTCTAAACCAATTTTATTGATCGAAAGAAAATAGAAATTAACACCCGCATAAATAAATCCAGAACTTCCGCCATAATTAACTTTGTTCGCAGACGGTTCTGTATATGCTGAATAACTTGGATCACTCCCTTTAATTTTACCTAATTGAATAAACTCTGCCCGAACAGAGGTACTCATAAACGAAAACCATTGATACGCTATCCAACTATTCGATACAAATTTATTGCCCAACTTATAGCCTACTGAGTTATACCCCGTGCGAAGTATAGACGTTGCTTGTGTACTCGCCATAAATTTATCTCCTTTAAATGTATAGGTCAATCCAGGCAACACATCCCAAGTACCTGATCCTTGTTGCATCATATATGGGTATCGTTTATCTGGATACATAGAACCTGCTTCGCCTCTATTATGAATCGAACCAGTGGGAATGGACATACCTGCAGACAATAACAGATGATGTTTATTGTTATTCAAAAGAGAATAAAGTGCAGTTAGAGACATATCACCAAAGCCTGATGTTTTCATATCATGAGACATATCTCCAGACATCATTACACCATTATGCATATGAGACGAACCAGGCAAACCTTTCATATTCATTGTTGCTTGATTGTACTCTAACATACCCATCAAGGTTAGATTTTTATTAACTCCATACATTGCCATCAACATATGCATGCCCATCTGCATGCGATCGGATGTATATAAGTAGTTATTAAAAATTTGAGTATTAGAAATAGAATTGCCGTTTTGTTGCATTCCTTTACTGTTCATATACATGAACCTATATGAAAACATCCACTCTCCTTTGGGGTGTACATGACTAATCATGCTACCTGCTGGTGTAGCATCCTTTGCACACATACAAGAAACGCATGAAGATATTGAATCTGATTGTGCAGAAGCCTGTTGTGTAACACACATCACTAGTATTACTAGCAATGCATTACATATTTTTATAATGTTCATTGAAAATTTATTTATATCAAGAAAGAATACTTACCTCTATTGGCAAATAGTGATGATAAATAAATTATTGAGGAGGTTGAATAACGAAATCCGTAGGTGTTTTGTAAACGGGCATTTCATACGCATCTACGGATGCAACAAATGCTTCGGAATTATTTGAAAGATTAAAATTCCAATTAAAAGTAACGAAGAACAACACAACCTCATCCAATCCTTTTAAAACAGAAGGGATCGTTTGTTCTTGTTTTTCTTGCTCAACCATTTTTTTCATCAAGTAGCATTTACCATGACAAGATGAAGTTGGTTTGTCTTTGTTGATACAAAGAACAGATGAGATATACTCTCGATTGATTTGATAATAAGCTACATATATACTTTTCATGCTACTTTGCAGTAGTATGATCAATAATAGTATAAGTGTGAGCCCTTTTTTCATTTATGTAAAACTAGATACTTAATTATCAAAAACAATATAATTTTTCAAAAAAATACGACTGCAATCATAAAATTGCTGCTTGATGTATGAAATACAACTAAATAATCGCATTTTAAATTAACGTATTGACTGGTAATTAAAATACTTATTTCTTTTCTTTTAAGGTTTCTGGAAGATGCACATTCATTTTAGCATCTGCTGCATCCAAGCGCTTTTCATAAGCCGGAGTTATTAATGACATCTTTTTCTTTAACTTCAACTTTAATGAAACCCATTCGTCTTTTAAAACATTATATGCTTCGGTATTATTTTCTTGATCGGATATCGAATATTCTTTATGGTTTTTATATATCTCTCCATATTCAATAAACAAAGCTGCAAACGTTTCATACTTTAGCACTTGTTGCTCTGTTGTAGAATCTGACATTTTACGAAAAACATAAACACGTTCGGGAAAATCCGTTTTCAATTGTGGTGAAAGTACTTCAACGATGCTGCTATCACTTTTTAACTCTGGTGATTTTGTTGCGGATTCATTTTCTACTTTTTGTTCGGTACATGAAAAAAATATTCCGACAAATACGATAATAAAACCGATATAATAAGTTTTCATATTGAATAGTATTTTATTTGTTACGTTAAGATTAGCGATCAATTTCACCCATTACAATATCGAACGAACCCACTATAGCTACTAAATCTGCAATCATTACATTTTTGGATATTGCTTGCAACACAGATAAATTTACAAAACTTGGTGCACGCACTTTACAACGAAAAGGCACATCGGTATTTCCAGTAGTTCTAAAAAAGAAACCCAACTCTCCTTTTGGATTTTCTGCACGCGCATAAAAATCCATTGCCTTCGGTCGTATTTTTTTAGGTGTCAAGGCTTGTGGGTCAAATTCACGTGTACGTTTGTGATCGGTTAATAATTGATCTAAGCATTGCTCGATAATCTTAACCGATTCAAAACATTCAGCCACGCGTACATGCGTTCGATCCCAACAATCACCGGTTGTGCCCATAGCCCCAGTTCCTATTGGAATATCAAATTCAATCTCTGGGTAAACAGAATATGCATCTACTTTACGCAAATCAAATTTCAATCCTGAACCGCGTAACATAGGGCCCGTAATGCCGTAATTAATTGCTAAGTCAAGTGGTAAAACGCCAATATTTGCAGTGCGTTCAATAAATATTTTATTGTCAATAATTACTTGTTGCAGTTCAATTAACTTTGGTTTTAAATACGCAATAAAATCGTTACAACGCTCTTCGAAACCTATGGGTAAATCATAATACAATCCGCCAACCCAAATATAATTATACAACATGCGTGCACCACTCACCCATTCAAGCAAGCGATTGATGTGTTCGCGATCACGCATCAACCACAAAAATGGTGTAAATGCGCCAATATCTAATCCATATGTTCCAATAGCAACAAAATGAGAGGCTAAGCGATTTAATTCTGCAACCAATACACGTATGTATTCTATTCGCTTTGGAATATCTGTATCAATACCCAACATACGCTCTACACCCATTACATATGCATGCTCTGAATTCATTGCACCCAAATAATCCATACGATCTACGTACGGAATGATTTGATTGTAGGGCAACTTCTCGGCATGCTTTTCATAACATCGATGTAGATACCCCATGTGCGGAATAACATCTTTTACAATTTCGCCATCTGTTATAATTTCTAAGCGCAATACACCGTGTGTAGACGGGTGTTGCGGCCCCATATTTATAATAATCTCTCCACGTTTTAACGTACTTGCATCAAATACAAGTGGCTCCGAAAGTTGAAGATCTAATGGATTGTATGTATAGTTTGTGGGTTTAGACACCTTAGTAAGCTACTTTAATACCGTGATAAAATTCCTGTTCGACGTAATCCTTTCGCAATGGAAACCCTTCCCAATCTGCTGGCAATAAAATCCTGCGCAAATCTGGATGTCCAGAAAATTTGATTCCAAACATATCAAATGCTTCGCGTTCATGCCAATCAGCAGCTCGCCAAACATCAACTATGGAAGGCACTTCAGCAAATTCAATAACCCCATCCCCTCTTTCTGTTTCAATTTTTAATACAAAGATCACATCAAATGGGATAGAGTAAAGATGATAGATCACTTCAATTTTGCTTTTTTCAACTCCAGTATCAACCGCACTTAAGCAAGATAATTGATCAAAGAAAAAACGTGAATCGTCACGTAAAAACAAACACACTTCTTTAATATTCGCAGCCTCAACATGTAATTGTGGCTGCATCAAATTTGTGTATTCTGCACACACAACCTCACCACCAAACTGTTCTATAATTGCCTTTTTTACTTCTTCAAATTTCTGTATCATACGTCTTTTTCTGATTTATGATTTTCTAAAAACCGCTCTACAGCTTTTGGTGCAACAAGTGTTTCTCTTCGAATCTTTTCTTGTAATTTCAAAAACCCACCAATCAAGGCTTCTGGCCGAGGCGGACAACCTGGCACATAAATATCTACGGGTACAATTCGATCAACACCTTTTACAACATGATATCCATGTTCCCAATACGGCCCCCCGCAATTAGAGCATGAACCCATAGATATAACATAACGTGGCTCGGGCATTTGTTCGTATAGCCGACGAATGCGATCCGCCATTTTAAACGTAACGGTGCCTGCTACAATCATCACATCTGATTGACGTGGACTTGGCCTAGGAATTACTCCGAAGCGATCCAAATCATATCCCGAAGTAAATGTTTGCATCATTTCAATAGCACAGCACGCCAAACCAAAACTCATTGGGAATAACGATGATAAACGCGCCCAATTCAATACATCTTCAAGCTGCGAAACAACGATGCCACCTTGTCCAAATTTATGATCTAATAAACTCATTCATCTATTTGCTAACAAATCCTTCAATGTATTACAAACCTTGAAGGATTCCTTTTAATATTTTATTTGGTTTTTATCGGAGTATATTTTTCGTTGATAGCTGTATACAAATTGCTTGGCACCTTTGATATAAATACATCAGCTTTCACTTCAGGTTTATTCCAATCCAAATACCCTTTTCGCCAAACGTACACCAAGCCTATAAATAAAATCGCTATAAACACCAGCATTTCAATTAAAGAAAAAACTGTCCAGCTACCATTGGTCATAGTATCTAAACGAGCATCTCCATAAACGGTAGCAATGGGGAATAAATAAATAATTTCAACCTCAAACAAAACAAATATCAATGCCGTCAAATAATAGCGCGCATTCATATTTACCCAAGCTTTTCCAACTGCATCTTCGCCGCATTCATACACCATCATTTTTTCAATGTTGGGTCTATTGGGACGTAATAAGGCTGCAAGTCCCATGCCGATCAATACAAACACAATACCTGTTATGATAAACAGTAAAATCATTCCAAACTCTGATATTTGAGAGACAGTATTCATATCATGAAATTTTCAATTTGATAAATCATCCTTTCAGAATTGACATAATAAAGGTGATAACATGGTCCATAAATAATACTGTAATCGGTGCCCAAAAACAAGCACTAAAGAACATGTACAATATTATTTTCTTTTTATCCTCTCCAAAAGATACGGCTATTAATCCGCCACCAACAGGTGAAAATAAAATAGGTGTTAGAAAAGCAATACCAATCAAACCTCTTTTATTCCATACCCGAACTATATTTCTAGTTTTAGGAGAAAATATTTTGGCATTTCTAAAGATTGTTTTTTTTAGAAATCCATAAAATAAATCGCCTAGTAAAGTCGTCAATAAGATAATCGTCAACATCATTCCAACTATCATTAAAATAACGATCTCGATGTTTGACAAGGAAAACGCCTTGCCCATAACAGGTCCTAAAGCGTACCTAAATGAGCTAGATAATATAACAGTGATATAAGGGATAAGCTTTTCGAGCATACTACAAATATAAACCCAATTGCCCATAAATACGAAAGAAACCTATCACTTTTGCTTTTGAAGGCTAAATTCAACGAAATTAATGAACTATATTTGTCTCTTTATAGCAACAAAATAATGAATTACAGAATTTTATTTTTAAATGTATTAGTTTGTATATTTTTACACACGCAACTACATGCTCAGGGTACGTACATCCCTCTAAATATGCGCTCTTATCACTTAACTGACCGATATGAAGTACTAAGCGGACACATAGACCCTTCCATCCATAGTTCTTTAAAACCCTATAATAGAGCGCATACCATTGAATTTATTGACTCATTGCCATCTACTATGCATGTATCTAAAGCAGACAGCTTTAATATTAATTACCTAAAAAACGATTCTTGGGAATGGTCAAATAGCCCAAATGCAGATTCTAAGAAGCCATTTTTAAAGGCATTTTATAAAAAGAAAGCCGATGCCTATTCGGTAAATATCAAAGACTTCGATTTGCATGTAAATCCTGTTATTTATTTCATGGGTGGAAATAGCGCTGGCAATACCCAACGCAATTATACATTTATGAACACGAGAGGAGTAGAAGTACGTGGCAGAATCGCAAAACGAATCGGATTTTACACCTTTATTGCCGACAATCAAGGCGCTTTCCCTAATTACGTAAATGATAAAATAGATTATTACACGCCTTATGGGTCTGTAACGCCCGTTGTTCCGTATGAATCCTTTTCCAAAACATTTAAATCAAATGGCTATGATTTTATCACTGGCAGAGGATATATCACGTTTGAGTTGGTGAAAAAATACATAGATCTACAGTTTGGGTATGACAAAAATTTCATTGGTGACGGCTATCGTTCACTTATACTATCGGATGTTGGATCACCCTATACGTTCCTAAAATTAAATACACGCATTTGGAAATTTCAATATCAAAATATTTTTGCCCAAATGAATGCCACAACAGATGGAGCAAATGTTGTATACCCCAAAAAATATACAGCCTTTCATCATCTATCTTTAAATATTGGCAAAAATTTCAATATTGGATTATTTGAATCCGTCGTTTTTGGAAGAGGCGACTCAACCAAACAAGGAACCTTTGATGCTTCTTACTTAAACCCAGTTATTTTTTATAGATCCATTGAACAAGCAAATGGAAGTGGCGACAATTCATTAATAGGCTTAGATTTTAAATACAATTTCTTAAAACATTTCTCTCTTTACGGACAACTCGTAATAGACGAAATGAAATTCCAAGAAGTAAAAAAAGGATCGGGTTGGTGGGGTAATAAACAAGCATTTCAAATGGGTTTAAAATACTTCAACGCACTCGGCATTAAAAATCTCGATTTGCAAGCAGAAACTAACGTTGTACGACCATATATGTACGCGCATGCAAGTAATTATACAAGTTACACCCATTACAATCAGCCATTAGCGCACCCCATGGGTTCTAATTTCACTGAGTTTATTGGTATTATTCGTTACCAACCCTTATCTAAACTTATGGTGCAAGCAAAATCATTTTACACCATATGGGGCGACGATAGTACCAATACAACCAATACTGCCGTAAGCAATAATGGAGGTAATATATTTAAAAGTTACACCCCTATAGCTACTGCAAATACATATAACAATAAAATTGCTCAAGGAATTCGCACAAATATCCTTTTTCTAAGTCTTCAAGCAACCTATCAGTTACGTCATAATTTATTCGTAGATTTGACATATATATACAGGAAACAAACAAGCGAACTTCTTTCAAAAAATCAAACAACAAATTACGTTTCTTGCGGAATACGATTAAACATTCAAGCACGTAATTACGAATTTTAATTCATCCAAATGAAAACTTTCTTCCGTTTATTATCTTTTGCAAAACCATATACAAGATTTACAGTTCCGTATTTCTTTCTAACCTTAATATCAACCTTGTTTGGTTTAATAAATATTGCGTTTATTTTACCCATACTGGATTTGTTATTTAATGCAACAAAATCATTAGACCAAATACCCTATCCTGAAGCGGCATTCAGCGTAGCTTACTTCAAAGGCTTATTAGATTATTCTACTGCATGGCTTATAGCGCATCATGGCAAAAGCACTACATTAATTTTCATTTCTGCATTCTTAATCTCAACAAACTTTTTAACAAACGCATTTAAGTATTTAGCATTAACGGTTAATATTCGCTTACGCGCTACGGTAATTTATAATATGCGTACACGTTTATTCAATAAAATTGTAAATATGGATGTTGGCTTTTTTTCTAGTCAACGTAAAGGCGATTTAATGTCGCGTATGACAAATGATTTAGCAGAGATTGAAAATTCTGTAATAGGTACACTTCAAGTTTTTTTTAGAGATCCATTTACCTTGGCTATTTGGCTTACGGCAATGTTTGCAATACAATGGCAATTAATGGTGTTGACATTATCTATCCTACCTATTGCTGGACTTGGTGTTTCTATTATTAGTAAAAAATTGAAAAAACAATCTGCAGAAAGTCAAAAATCTTCTGGCCACATTTTGTCTTTAATAGATGAGGCTATCTCAGGTATTCGTATCATTAAAGGGTTTGTAGCCGAACAATTTATTTTCAATCGATTCAATGCACAAGGCCAATATTATGCAAACGTAACAAAATCGATGGGCTACAAAAGAGAATTAGCTTCGCCAATCACGGAAGTAATGGGCATCGCAATTGTATCTGCAATTCTCTTCATAGGTGGCAATTTAGTATTTGAAGGCAAATTAGACGCAAGTACATTCTTTATGGTAATCATTGGTTTTTATAAAATACTTGAGCCATTAAAAGGAATTGCATCCTCGTTCACCTCCATTCAAACAGGGATATCTGCTGGAAATCGATTGTTTGAAATCTTAGATGCCGATGTAAAGGTTCAAAGCCCTGAATCACACAAAACATTATCTACCTTCAATAAGTCGATACAATTAAAAAACATTTCGTTTAAATACCACGAAACAGAGGTATTGAAAAATATCAATATTGAAATCCCCAAGGGAAAATTGATTGCATTAGTTGGCCCTAGTGGTGGTGGAAAATCTACCTTGGTAGATTTAATCCCACGTTTTTACGATCCAGCTTTTGGTACAGTTGAGATTGATGGCGTAGATATTAAAGAATTTGATTTACACTCTTTGCGTTCGCATATTGGTATTGTAACACAAGAATCAATTTTATTTAACGATACCATTTTCAATAACATTGCCTTTGGTTTACCCAACATAACGCAAGCAGATGTTGAACGAGCTGCACGCATTGCTAACGCGCATGAATTCATCATTAAAACAGATGAAGGGTACGAAACTTCCATAGGTGAACGCGGATCTAAATTATCTGGTGGCCAACGTCAGCGCTTAAGTATTGC
Organism: uncultured Cytophaga sp.; assembly: GCF_937863595.1. Taxonomy (GTDB): domain Bacteria; phylum Bacteroidota; class Bacteroidia; order Cytophagales; family Cytophagaceae; genus Cytophaga. The sequence goes on along the minus strand of NZ_CALMGQ010000002.1, from coordinate 7,346 downwards.
TCGTGCGGTATTAAAGAATCCAGACATTCTTATATTAGATGAAGCAACTTCTGCATTGGATAATGAATCTGAAAAATTAGTACAAGAAGCATTAAATAACTTAATGAAAGAACGCACATCTATCGTGATTGCGCACAGATTAAGTACCATACGTCATGCAGATGTAATTTTGGTGCTAGATAAAGGAGAAATAAAAGAAAAAGGTACGCACGAAGAATTGATGGCATTGCAAGGGATCTATTTTGGTTTACACCAACACGCGAGTGGTACGGGTGGCATTATAACAGAATAAGACATTCAATTAGCCTTCATTTAAATTTTATTCCAAAAAACTGAATATTCAACTCCAAAGAGACATTATATATTATTAAAAATACAATACACAACTAATAAGCTAATTTTCAAAATATTAATGGTATATTGTGAAAATTTTCCTTATGCAAAAAATAGTATTTTACATATGTTATCCTCTTTTATACCTAATAGCGTGTTTGCCATTTTGGGCATTATACATATTATCTGATTTTTTTTATTTCATTTTACTTTTGTCAGGCTATCGAAAAAAAGTAGTGGTTAAAAATTTAACAAATTCTTTTCCTGAAAAAACGAGCAAAGAAATTACTATTTTATACAAACAGTATTACTCCTACCTCTGTGATTTAGTATTAGAAACACTAAAGACATTAAGAATGTCTGAAAAAGAAACCAAAGAACGTTGTGTATTTCACCATCCAGAATGGCTTACAAGATTGTCTAATGAAAATAGAAGTATAGTAATCGTAATGGGTCATTACGGCAACTGGGAATGGGCTGGTCCTAGTTTTACCTTAAATACAAATTATCAATTAGTGGTTGCTTATTTACCTCTAACGAATCCTTATTTTGAAAAAATGACCTCTAGAATGAGAACCAAATTTGGAACTCAAATTTCTCCTGCGGCAAGCATTTTGAAAACCATGGTTGCCAATAGAAAAAAATTAACTGCAACTGCGCTAATAGCCGACCAAACAGCCTGGGCTGAACAAGCCTATTGGACTACATTTTTAAATCAAGATACGGCAGTGTTTACTGGACCTGAAAAACTTGCGATAAAGTTTGACTATCCGATTGTTTTCATGAATGTAAAACGAACAAAAAGAGGACATTACGAAATTTTTCCAGAATTATTATTCGAATTCCCTAAAGAAACAACAGAGGGACAAATCACCGAAAAATTCACCAATAGGTTAGAAGAAGAAATTCGCAGTAATCCAGCTACCTGGTTATGGTCTCATAAAAGATGGAAATATTCAAGATCTGGTGCAAGAATTTAACATAATAATTAAAAAAATATTTAAATTTTTATTATCCTTTTTATGTTCAGGCAACTTACTATTCCAATTAGCGTATCTAGCGAATTAGCGTATCAAGTATTATAATAACGCAAATATCAATTTAAATGTGTCAATGTACGCTCACCAATGCTACATATAAGCACTAAGAATATTTTTTCTTAGTGCTTGAATAAGAAAAAGTACAGATAATAAACAGGAGATATTGAGAATGCCAAATATGCGTACAGGAAAAGAATTAATTTTATCTAGTAGAAAATACACAACTGAAAATAGAACAAGAAGTTGGGTAGAAACTATAATAACACTTTTAGGAATCATACTATTTCTATCCATTACATTTATTGATAGTGTACCGATGGTTTTAAGATTAGCTAGTAGTTTTATTGCAAGCTTATTCTATGTGCGTATTTTTGTGGTCTACCATGATTTCCAGCATCATGCAATTTTAAAAAACTCACTTGTTGCTAAAATAATTATGAAAGCTATTGGTATTTATATACTAGCGCCACAAAATGTATGGAAACGTTCACACGATCACCATCATAATCACAACTCAAAACTGTCTGCCAATGGTATAGGCTCTTATCCAACCATTGCTAAAAACTGTTACTTAAAGCTATCCAAAAATGAACAGCGAGTATATTTATTAAATCGTCACCCTTTAACTGTTCTATTTGGGCATATAACATTATTTATCTATTGGCTCAATGTAAAATCATTTATTCAGAGTCCAAAAAAACATTTAGATTCATTATTAGCGCTATGTATACATTTCATTTCAGCTATATGCATTTGGTATTTTATCGGTTTTGCTACATTTATAATATCTTGGTTTTTACCATTTTTTATTGCGTTCGCAATCGGATCATACCTGTTTTATTCTCAACACAATTTTCCAGGTGCCCATTTTTCCGAAAATCCCGATTGGAAATACGACCATGCGGCGTTAAAGTCAACTAGTTTTATGACAATGCATCCTATTTTACAGTGGTTAACTGGTAATATAGGATATCATCACGTACATCATCTAAATTCTAGAATTCCTTTCTACCGTTTAGCAGAAGCAATGGAAGGAATTCCTGAGTTACAGTATGCTACTACTACTACTTGGAATCCAATTGAAATGCGAAAATGCTTTCAGTTGAAATTATGGGATACAGAAAACAAAGTAATGATTCCCCTGAGTAAATTAAAGTAAGCAAGCTCTAATAATCCATAGACTTATTTATTCTTTTCTATCATATAAAAACAGCTCGCATAAATTTATATGTGAGCTGTTTTTATATGATAGAATCTATTACTACTTTGGAAAAATAGATTTACTCATTTTCCAAATACTGTATATTGTTTTGGCAGAATCTATCGTTACATTTTGAGTGTCCATATACTGTTCCGCTTTTTCAATCTCTCTATCTGTAAGTGTTGCCTTACAACTATCTACCGTTCTTAAAAATTCAATACGTTCTTTATTATCCACGACACGTTTTCCGTATTTATAATAATCATACATTTCGTCAATAAACTCCCAACTTCTACCCCTAATGTTGGGTTCATTCGTACTTACAATTATAATGTCTGATTTATTAATAATGGCATTTTGATCTAGTTGGTACCTATGAACTTTACCCTTAATTGCCTCCGATTCAATTGATTTATTGTAAAACCAAAATTGACTTTCTTTATTAAAGGATTGAAACCAATTACCCCAATATAAACCACCTAAATAACTATCTGAAATTAACGTAACATAAGGGCTGTCTTTATTTTCTCTTGGTTCAAACTTGTAATTTGGGTATCCATATTTCATGTCACTAATCGTAAACAATAAATTAGCTACCATTTCTACGTCAGCGTCACCATACCGTGCATAATCTAATTCAATTTTATCGTAATAAACGTTTGGTAAGTCGATATTCATTTGCTTCTCAATAAAATGATTTATAGAATCCATTGTTAGTACCATTGCATACTGGCTCCAGTGTACGCCTGTTTGCGTAAACAGAGGATATTGGGCAGTTTTTTTATCATTTAAAAAGACGGGTACAAAATCGATGTAATTAATTTTGTATTCGCTCAAAAGCTTACTTATCGTATGATAATTTGTATTCATCGTAATTTTTGCTTGTATCGAATCAGGCAAAAATTCAGGATAAAAACTTGCTTTCCCCGGAGCCTGAATATATATAAATTCTTTATTCAACTTAAGTAATGTGTCTTGAACAAATTTCATTTTCTCCAAGTAGGTGCGTAAAGCTTCTTCTCCTATATAATCAGTTCCTATATACGTATCTACATAAGCCTTTTCAAATAAATAAAATTTTTTTCCCATTACCCCTTTTTCCATATTTAGTTTCCCAAACATGCTATAATCAATTTGATTTTTCACGCGAACAAAAAACGTACTCATTGGATTATGTAAAACCAAATACTCCTCAACCGAAGTTTGATAATCTGTAGAAAACCAATTATTAAAATTAATTTCTATTGGTTCGTCATCCTTATTAACCCCAAACAAATCTTTAAAATCAAAAATGAAAATAAAGTTATGCCAAATTGGACATGATAGCCAAACCAATATATTTATAAATAACACGTATTTAAGTGTTACTCTTTTATACATATCTTGCTTAAATATATCTTTGATTTTCATTATCACAGGTATTATATGCAATAGATTTAATTGTCTGTTTTGAATTTTTATTTAAATTAAACCATTCTTCTGAAACGTAATTGTATATATAGTCCTCATATATACAATTTACTAAAACCATAATTTGTTATGTCACAAAATAATTATAACACAATGCTTTTGTGATTAAACGTGCGAATATCCTAAAAAATAGATTTATTCATTTTCCAAATACATAATATTTTTTTAGCAGAATCAAGCGATACATGTTGACTTTCCATGTAAGGCTTGGCTCTTTCAATATCCTTATCGGTAAGTGTTGCCTTACAGCTATCTACCGTACGTAAAAACTCAATTCGCTCTTTATTGTTGACTACATGTTTTCCGTATTTGTAATAATCATACATTTCATCTATAAAGCCCCAGCTAGTACCTTTAATATTGGGTTCATTAGAGCTTACAATTACAATATCTGATTTGTTAATTACAGCATTTTGATCCAATTGGTATTTATGAATTTTATCACTATCAACCATTGAAAACATAGAGGTATTATAAAACCAAAACTGACTTTCTTTGCTAAAGGATAAAAACCAATTCCCCCAATACAAGCCTCCCAAATAACTATCGGATACAAGGGTTACAAATGGCGTTTTTTTATTATCTCTTGGTTCAAAATCGTAGTTAGGATAGCCGTATCTAACATCACTAATAGTGAATAATAAATTAGCCACACTTTCTAAATCTGCATCATCAAAACGTGCATAGCCTTCATCTACATCCTTAATATACATGTCAGGCAAATCAATATTTCTTGTTGATTCTATAAAATGATTTAATGAATCCATAACATATACAGAAGCGTATTTACTCCAATGTATTCCTGTATCTGTAAACATTGGATATTTAGAAGTGTCTTTAGCAGCAAGAAAATACGGTACAAAATCAACGTAGTTAATTTTATATTCTAACAATAATTTATTTAACTGAAAGTAATTTGTTCTTTCAGGATCACGCAAACTATTAGTTTCTGGCAAAAACTCAGGGTAAAAAGAAGCCTTACCAGGAGCTTGTACATAAATAAACTCTTTATTTAATTTCTCCAATGTATCTTGTACAAATTTCATTTTTTCAACATATATCCGCAAACTATCTTCCCCTATATAATCTCGGCCATAATAGGTATCGACATAACGTGTGTCAAATAAATAAAAATCTTTCCCAATAACCCCCTCTGACACCTGCAAATGATCAAATAAACTATATCCAATTTGATTATTCAGTCTTATAAAAAACGGACTCATTGGATTGTGATTAATTAAATATTTTTCGACTGATAGTTGGTAATCAGCAGAAACCCAATTTCTAAAATTAAAGGATACAGGTTCTTCGTTTTTATCTAAACCATGTAAATCTTTAAAATTAAAAATAAAAATAAAGTTGTGCCAAATTGAAATCGATAACCAAATTAATATATTTACGAATAACACATACCTCAAGGTTATTCGTAAATATGTTTCTTTTTTAAACAAATCTTTAATTTTCATTATTCAAGTTATTATTGGCAGTAATGCACGATTTTTTATTTTAATAAATTACTTTATAAGTTCATAAATACTTTAACTTAAATTTAAGTATTTAATACCGTCTTAATTTATTTTAAGTTTCTAAATTGATATTCCCAAAATGAGTAGATGGTTACAGCAGAATCGTCAGAAATACCTAATTTACGGGCTTCTTTTATAGCTTTCTTAATTTGATTTTCATTAAAGGTCGCTTTTAATTTTTGTGCTGCTATTAAAAAATCATGCTTCTTTTTGCTGTCTTTTATTTTCAAGCCATATTTGTAGTAATCATATGTTTCATCAATAAAATCCCAACTTCTATATGAAACATTGGGTTCCGTGCAAGAAACTATTATTATATCGCTATCAGCAATTGTTTTATCTTGGTCTATCTGATAGGGATGCATGCGATCTTTAAAAAGATATGAGTAAACAGAACCATTATAAAACCAAAATTGACTCTTTTTATTAAATGAATCGAAAAAATTCATTTTGTGATATAGGTTACCCATGTAACTATCTGAAACCATACAAACAATAGGCAAATCTTTATTTTTAGGAGACTCAATTTTAAGTTTAGGATATGCATATTGAATATCACTTATTTTGTAAAACAAATTGGTTATATATTCTAAGTCCCCATCTGGATCTCTTGCATAATCGAGTTCGTAAGATTCTGCATACACTTCAGGTAAATCAAGGTTCATAGTAGTTTCAATAAAATTATTTATTGAATCCATAACACCAACATTAGAATATACACTCCAATGAATACCCGTTTGCGTAAATAAAGGATACGGACTATTATCTTTTGCTTTCAAAAAAACTGGAGCAAAATCTATGTAATTAATTTTAAATTCATCTAGCAATTTAATTAATTCATTGTAATTGGTTTTTTGAGTGATTGGGCCTTTCAGCGAATCTGGGATAAACTCTGGATAAAAGGATGCCTTACCAGGACATTGAATGTAAATAAATTCTTTATTCAAGGCACGCAAAGTATCTTGAATAAATTTCATCTTTCCAACGTACTCTAGTAGCGCTTCTTTACCAATAAAATCCCTGCCATAATATGTATCTATAAATACTTGTTCATACATGTAATTATGTTTACCCAATACACCTCTTGAAATATTTAGTTTATCAAATAAAGAATATTCTAATTGATTTTTAACGCTTACAAAAAAAGGTCCTAAGGGGTTATTTAAGATAACATATTCTTCAGTCGATTTTTGAAAATCTGCAGTTAACCAATTAACCGCTGTTAACGGCTGCATTTCCTTTTTGACATATGCGCCACTTAACGGACTTATATGAAAGACTGGTATTGCGTATTGCCATAAGGGGCATGATAATAAAAGTAAAAGCAGTACAAATAAAATTTTCTTTATAAGCACTGATTGCATACTATTTCTCAATATATTGTTCAAATTAAAATTTCGCATCTTGCACCTTATTAATTGCATATATAGTTTTTGCAGAATCAATACTAATGTGATGCCCTTTTACATCTTCAATTGCTTGCTCAATTTGAGATGGAGTTAAACTAAGTTTACAACTATCAATTACGCACATATTAGAATCAACATTATATATCTCAAACAAAACACACTTCAGCATTATCTTAATATTTTTCTTATTTCAACCATTCTCTAATTATCTTTAGTCAAATAATTTATATTAATCTCATCAAAATGTCTATTTCTGATTTTATATCCAATGCCCCCGCATTCATAATTATTATATATAAAGGATTGAATAATTATTTTTCTAAAACAGTCACATAATTTTAATAGACAATATAAATTTAAAACAGAA
>NZ_CALMGQ010000001.1 GCF_937863595.1 uncultured Cytophaga sp. | reverse complement strand
CGTACTCCGTACTCTATACTCCGTACTCCGTACTCTATACTCCGTACTCCGTACTCTATACTCCGTACTCCGTACTTTCTCTCTTTCTTTCCACAAATCAACCTTTTATTACATATTATAATTTTATGCGTAGGTCGTATCGTATATAATTCCGTAATTTTGCGCTACTTATATATAATGCATGAAGATTTTAATGATCGGGCCATTTCCGCCTGTAATAAATGGGGTAACTGTAAGTAATGAATTTTTATACCAACAACTCGTTATAAAAGGAGAGGCTGTTTCTAAAATCAATACCGAAACAGGTGCAATTGCATCCCGACAAGGGGACAAGATCAGTATATCAAAAATTTACACCTTTCTCTATATCTATAAATACCTCTATAAAGTTCTAGGGGAAGATGTTATTTATATGGCCATTGGACAAACCTTTTGGGGTTTGGTTAAATATACTCCGTTTATTTGTTTGGCTAAGCTTTTGGGTACGCCTTATGTGCTGCACATACATGGAGGCTATGTATGCAATGCGTATGATGGAATGAGTCCCCTAAAAAAGTGGATGTTTAAACATTTATTACATGGCAGTAAGTCCATTATTGCACTTTCATCTGGTTTGGCAGCAGATTTAAGCAAAACATTTCCCAAGGCACATATTGATGTAGTAGAAAATTTTTACGATCCCCGTCTAATTGGAAATCCCATTGCGCGCACATCACATGCGCAGCCAAGGTTTTTATTCCTAAGCAATTTAATGTTGGGTAAGGGTATATTGGATTTCTTGGATGCTCTACTGATTCTAAAGAATGAAAAACAACAGGCATTTCAAGTTGCCATTGCTGGGAGTATGGAAAAGGGGATAGGGGATTCTCTGAATAAAAAAATAGAAGCGCTCGGCGAGAGTGTGTATTTTTTTGGACAGGCAGACTTTGAGCAAAAAAAAGCCTTATTGTATTGGTCCGATGTATTTGTGCTGCCAACCTGGTATGTCATGGAAGGGCAGCCCCTCAGTATCATAGAAGCATACGTTACAGGCAATGTAGTCGTTTCTACCTATCAAGGCGGTATTAAGGATATAAGTGGATACACTTCTTTTGTTAAGGCGGAAGCACAAAATTCAAGTGCTTTGGCAAACACGTTACTAAAAGTGACAACAGAACTCCTCAATTTTAAACATCAAATTGTACAAACACAAGAAGCTGCTCAGAAACGATTTGATTCTTCACGTTTTGTAGAAGAGATTTTTTCGGTACTTAAAAAATAGAGGAAGAGGATTATGAATTATGAATTATGAAGCATGAATGAAATACATCCTGGTATGCACGGGAGATTTACGTTTAATTATTAGTGCGTAGTCAGTAAATATTGGTCAGTGAAAATTTAAAAAAATAAAATTTAAAAAACTTTTTTCAATATCCTTTCCAATTGTTAAAATCAAGAGAATCTTATTTTCCTCGTCTAGAAACTAGCACCTAGCTAATATTTTCCTGCCCAATTATTTTATTCTGATGAGGCCGTCTTAGTACTCTATACTAAGTACTTTATACTTCTCCCTACTAACACCTAGCTGTTTTTTTTCTGACCACTGTTCACTGACAACTGTTTTCTCGTACCTAGTGCCTTTTCCTGACAGTAATAGCCGCCTTAGTACTCCGTTCTTATACGTCTAGTGTAATGCCACGGCCTTCTCTTTCGACCAAAAAAAGAAATAGATAATGATAAAGGCATACACAACTAAGTTAAAGATGGTATGGTTTAAGTCTGCTACGCGAATGGAATGGGTGGTTGAAATACATACAATGACAATGCGCAATAGATTCAAAAGATAGATGCAGCTTAAGCCAATAAGTAGATGCACGAGTTTGTTTCGGGTACTTGGATAGCACGAGATGAGTGTGAAAAAAACAATCATTGTCTCGATTGCCAAACAAGAGTTATTGATTTGTACACCACCTGGACCTAAAATGGTCACGCCCAATTTATAGGCGTACGAAGGGTAGCCTAAAGAACGAACAATCCAATTTGTAGGGTTTATATAACTGTATCGTACAACTTGTATAATGTCGTATTTTTCCAATATGGGGAAATACAACAAACCTCCTACATCCATCGCACCGATAAATGCTAAGAAGGAATATTTTAAAATAACAAAAACAACGACAGATTTCAGAAAGAAAAATGCAATGCGATTCTGTTGTAGTTGAGCGTAAAGGGATTTTAAAAACTGTATCAAGACTGAAACCATCCTTGACTAAGAAGCCATTTTTTTCTTGATCAAACGATAGCCACCAACAGCCAAACCTACAACTAATAACAAGCCTGTCTCGCCATCAATTGGGGTAGAGGTATCAAAACATGGATTGCAATTAGGGAATGTTCCTTCGCAACCATCCGGGCACTGAGCCATTAAAGATGCAATTGAAAGATAAAAAGAGCCAATAAATAAAATGCTTAGGTTGATAAATTTTTTCATTGTTGTATTGATTAAAAGCGTATTGAATGTGTAGTGTTCCACTAAATTAACGATTTTAAATTAAAAGTCCTTTGTTTTAACAAAGGACTTTTAATTTAAAATGAGAAGTAGATTTATTGTACGATGATTTTTTTAGAAGTAATCGTACCATTTTCAACAACTTTAACAATATATGCACCAGGTGCAATGCTTGTTGTTGAAATTTGACCAGAACCAGTTACAGCAACGTTGCTCATTACTGCAGTACCCAATACATTGTAAAGGGATAAATTGCCAGTAGTGTTTGAGTTTACCAAGGTAACATTGATTGTACCATCAAAATAATAAATAGTTGTTGTTGTAGCGCTTGTAGTTGAAGTACCACTGTTTGCAAATCTCAATTGGAAACGATTTGTTTGCGTAGAATCCACTGTAACGGTATGTGTAGGGTTTGATTTTAAATCTACTAACACACCAGTAGTCTTATCTTCTAAATACACATTACCTTCAATTGCATCTACATTTTTAGGAATAAAGGTGTACGCACCTGTTTCAGTTACTTTAAGACCCAATGGCATCACATAACTTGAACCTAAAGAAGGAACAGAATTGATGCTGTAATCTACTCCTAATGAGCTAGTATAAAGTGAGGGTGCAGCGTCTGGGTTAATCATTTTAAGCGCATCTTTATCGCCTTCAAAATCAAATGAAGCATTGTCATTTAAAACAATAACCGCTTCATCTGTATAGTTTTTATAGGAAACCTCTAATGCAAATGCACTTGATACAGCCGTTCTGCTGTATAGATTTGGATTGATTGCAGTTGTACGTACTGTGTTTGTAGCTGTTAATGAACCTATTCCACCACCATTTGTAGTGATATAGAAGCCTTGGAAAGATGGAATGTAAGGAGAACCACCATTACTTGGTATGCCATCGATATAGGTAGCAAAGGTGCCTGATGCTGGATTAAAGAAGTAAAGTGCATCATTCAAATTTGTTTTGGTCCAACCTGCGCTGTTCCAATCCAAAGTGCTTGGGTAGGGGTTACCTGCCAATACAAATTTATTTGCAGCTGCAGAACAAGCAGTAGTGGTATAGCTTGCCGCATGTGCATAGGCACCTGTAACATCTACATCACCGCTTACCGTAGCATAAAACTGAAATCCGATACCTTGAGTAAAGGCTGTATTGATCGGTTGCCCTGTTAAGTATTTTTGTGTAGTGCAATCCCAAATAGACAAACGAGATTTGTTAGTAGAAGGACTAACAAATTCAAAATCATCCGCTAAGTCATTTGCTGTTGCACCTGCAACCGGGAAGGCTAAGAAGTTAGAAGCTGCAGTAGGGATGTTTTTAACAAAGGTAACATTGCCATTTAATGTACCTGTACCCGCACCGCTAACAGCACCAGTAGTTAAATTAACAACTAAGAACCCACCTGTGTTTATGGTACCTTTTGTCAATGTAAGAATACCTGTAATCGTTGCAGCAGACGTAAATGTTTCAGTTGAAGTGGTGTTGAAGCTTACATCATTAAAGCTTGCACCATTTGCATTGATGTTACTAGGAGTAGATCCAGTAAAATTAACCAATCCATTTAAACCACTGTATGAGTTTGCATTTGCAGATGTCCATTGGCCCGTTAAATTAATTGTAGCGTTTGAACCATTTAAAATTGCTCCACCCAAAACAGCTAAATTATTTGATACAGTTAAAGGCGAAGAAACAGGCGTTTTTGTACCCGAACCTGCTAAAATTAAATTGTTGTATGCAAGTGTAGGGATAGATTGCGTTGCTCCATTAAAACAAATAGAACTGTTTGTTGTGGTCAATATATTACTAACACCTGTATTAAGAATATTAGCTACAAATACGGTATCTATAGCTGGAAGAATTTTATTGGAAGCATAATTTAATTGCAAATTATAGTACTGAATCTTTCCAGGAATGGATTGACTACCAGCAGTTCTTTCAAAGGCTATCGTGCCAGTATTTGCATTGAAAACACTTCCAGTTTTTACAATAAAATCATTATTTATGGATACAATACCTGTTGAAGAAGTCAATATTGCTCCATTGTTAATGGTAATATTGTTAAAGGTATAACCTGAACTACCTAATAGTGTGCTTGTGCCATCAAAAAGAGTAGTGCTATATGTATTTAAATACGTACCATTATTGACAATATTTCCTCGAATAGTAAGCGTTTTACTTCTGTTATTAAAGGATGCACCGGAGTTAATTGTTAGAGTCCCATTAACTGTAATATTATCTAACAATTCAATTATTACAGGATTGTTAAAGGTTAAATCGTTGATAACGGTAGAATTATTAAAAGGGATTTCCAAATCCATTAAATTAGCCTTATCTGTATATACAAGATTAATTATACCTAAATAAGTCGGTGCCTTCAGTAATTTCCCTGCGCTTTTAGTAATAGTGCAACCTGAAGATAAAAGAAGGGCGTTAGAAGTATTATTCAGTTTACCTGCCAATAAATTTAATGCTTTAGTTACCGTAATTGGAGCTGCTAAAGCAACAGTAACGTTCCCATTATATATAGTCAAGGTATTTAATGTGATTGTTTTTAATAATATCGTATTTACAGGTGATCCCGCAATAGTTAAATTAGAAGTGCCACCACCAATTAGTGCCCCGTTACCGATAAAATTATTTTTAAGTGTTAACGTATTAGTTCCTATTAAAAGTGAATTTCCAATAGTTATGGTTAATGTATTACTCAATGAAAAGTCTGATATCAGACTATAGCTTCCAAGTATATTTACGATATGATTGTCATTAGAAATAGTTGCGCCATTAAATGAAATTGTTTTATCAATCCCATTTAAATTATACGTAGGGAAACCTGAAGAATTAGAGTTCTTTGCATAATATTTCCCGCCAGTTATAGAGATGTTTCCAGAAATATTATAGGTTGAATTTCCACTAGCAGGTGTTGAATTGAAGTTTCCATAAAACGTACCATTGAACATTTTTAAATCACCATTAATATTAAATGTAGGTGAGCCAGGTGATTTCGTACTCATCCAAATGCCATTATTGATAATTATATTTCCGCCAATATTATATGTAGGATTGAAAGAAGAGGAGGTTGTGCAGAATGTTCCGTTATTTAAAATTAAATTGCCAGAAATTGTAGTTGTACCTCCATTATCCATCGAGTAAATCTGGTTAATGTTTGTAGAGGTAAGTATTAGATTGCCTCCTACAAATAAGTTATTGCTAAAACTTGCAGTTAAAATAGATGTTGCTGTAATTTTGACATTTAAATTGCCGCCGTAAGTTATATAACGCATGTGATTTATTACTCCTCCTTGCACATATTCCACAGTAAAGGTTGATGTAGTACTTACAGCACCTAAATTTAAATTGCTATAAGCAGATTTAACAGCATATTCACCTGTATTTTGAATGTCTGCTGTAAGATTGTGGTCAAAACCATTTGCCGTAAATTTGCCCGATTCTATAACCAATTTGCCGCCACCAGACACGGTCCAAAGTGCAGTAGCAATCATATTGTCTCCGTTTACAATGTGAAACTCATCCCCCGAAGTGAAATTGCTTGGGTTGGAGCCTCCACCTACAATGGAAGAATTCCATGCAGATAACAAGTTTGGATTAGCGCTTCCTCCTAAACTCTTTTGAGAGTAATAGGTTGCAGCCTGACTTTGAAAAAAAAGCGTACTCAAAAATAATATGCTTGAGTATTTTAATAGAGCGGAAAATTTAGATCCCATATAATTAACGTGTTAAGGTACTATGTTATAAAATAAATACGATTCGAACATTTTTACTTCAAACGTAATTTATCTAATTGAATTACTGCTTGTACATTCAGCCAATTACAAATATAGTTATTATGAACTTAAATTAATCAACATTCTAGAAGATATACAATTCTAAACTCACAATAAACGTACAGATAGGATTATTTGAATATTTTTATATATTATGTAAAGCATTCAAAAGCAGTATTGCTCGTATTTATATCGTATTTAGAATTAAAAGGTTATGGGGTTTGAGAGCAATAAGCTACTGATGTAAGAGAATGGTAAGAAATCAATTTTACAGGATACTACATACAGCTTGTTTAGCCAATTTGAAAAATGGTATATTTGGCGTTTGCTGGAACAATAGCAAATTCTAAATTTCTACCAAGCTACTCGATGCTTTTTTCCTGAATCCCGCCCAAAAGCGGGACAGGCATTATCCACTGGTCCACTGACCACTGTGTCCACTTACTACCGTCCACTGTCCACTATTTCTCTTTATCCCTTTTATAATGCCCTTTTTATTCGTATTATTGTACTATAGCTATAAAAATGCTTCAACTCCAACATTATTATATCAAGGTCAAATGAATAGATATTTTCTTTTTTTTCTGCTGTTTTGTGGTTTTTTGTCCCAATCCTGTTTAAAAATTAAAAAGCAGACCTATTTTCAAGGGAGCATCAGCGATACGGCTGCAAAGGTTTTTAACAATCCCATACTAAGCTATCAACTTCGTCCGGGAGATGTATTGTACATTAAAATATTGAGTCCAGAACCCCGCTTGAGTTCCTTTTTTAACACGGAACCAGAAGGTGTAAATGTACAAGCTACACCAAACAATTTATACATCAAAGGGTATTTGGTGAACGATACTGGCTATGTTGCGCTTCCTATATTAGGCACCATTAAAGCTATGGGTTTGACTCTGGATGCGTTTAAAGCTTCTGTAACCGAAAAAGTAGAGCAAATGGTATCTACTTCCACCGTGATTGTAAAGTTTGCGAGTTTTAAAATTACGGTGATGGGAGAAGTAAAAGGACCTGGTGTCGTTTTTTTTACAAATGAACGTGTTACGGTTTTGGAAGCCTTATCCAGTGCGGGTGATTTAACGGATTTCGGAAAGCGATCCAACATTCAAGTCATTCGTAATTTTGTAGATGGGCATTTTGAAAAAGCCACACTTGATTTAAACAATATCAATGTTGTGTACAATCCTTATTTCTATCTGCAACCCAATGATGTAGTCTATGTGTCACCAAACAAATCGGGTGTGGCAAAATTCAACACGGCAAGTTTAACCTTGCTTTTTGCCAGTGTTTCTACCATTCTTTTAGTGTTAAATTTTATCAGCAGAAATTAAAATTATTTTATACCATGAGCAATCAGGTTACACATACACAACAAGAGGAAGGCTTCTTGGATTTTAATAAATTTTTTAAAATCATTCGCCGCAATTGGTATTTATTTGCCCTTTCCTTAGCCCTTTCCTTTGGCGTGGTGTACATGTATTTAAAATACACCATACCTATTTACAGTGTATCGGCAAAAGTATTTATTAAAGATCGCTCCAGTCATGCCTGGGGATCATCCAATTTTTTAGAAGGGGCACAAATGTTTGCGCCTTATAATAATTTGGAAAATGAAATGATTTTTATGAAATCCAATACCATGATGCGCCGCACCATGCAGCAATTGGATTTTGGATATTCGTATTACAGTTCGGGTACCATCAAAGACATAGAAGCCTATCCCTTTAAGCAGTTTCAGGTGATACCCGATACCATGACACCGCAAATTACCAATACCAAAATATATGTGTCTGCCTTATCGGATTCTACCTTTGAAATAAAAATAGATACCGAAAGTCCCACTTTTTATAATCGTATAGATGATACACGCAGCTATTCAAAAAATAGCTATTTGAATTTTAAAACCCAAGGGACGTTTGGAAAACCTGTACACATAGAAAACAGTATTTTCACCCTACAAAAAGACAGTTTTCTTACATATCAAATTGGACATGTATATTATTTTGTAGCTCAAGACATTGAATCTCAAATCCGCTATTGGCAAGGAAAAACTTCCGTTATTCCGGTTAATAAAGAAGCGTCCATTGTCAATATTGGTGTGAATGGTCCAAACTTAAATAAATGCATTGCCTTTTCCAATATGCTGGCGAGAGTCTACATCAATCAAGGATTGGTGGAAAAAAACCAGATAGCTGTCAATACCATTAATTTCATAGATTATCAATTGCATGTCATCAAAGATTCCTTAAATGTGGTAGAAAGTGATTTGGTAGATTTTCGTTCCAAGAATAAGGTGATGGACATCAATTACGAAGCACAAATAGATTATACCAAATTAAAAGAATTGGAATCCGAACGGGCTAAATTAAATATCCGTCAAAAGTATTTTCAATACATACGCGAATATGTATCGGCTGAAAAAGATTATACGGCTTTGGTTGTACCAAGCACACTGGATATCAACGATCCCAATCTCAATAGTTTGATTGGGGAATTGATTGCTTTGGGTAACGACAAGCAAACGGTGATGAAAAACAGTTCGTCCCCCAATAATCCTTTTTTGAAAAACATCGAAAGCCAAATCCGCTATACCAAAGATGCTTTGCTCGAAAATTTAAACAATTTGAATCGGGCAACAGAAATCAGCATGAGCGAATTGAGCAAAAATATAGCATCCATACAATTGGGTTTGAGCAAATTGCCGGTAACTGAACGCGAATTTTTAAACATCGAACGTAAATTTAATGTCAATGATGGGATCTATAATTATTTGTTGGAAAAACGAGCCGAAGCCAGTATTGCAAAAGCTTCCAGCACGCCCGACAATAAACTAATAGATGTGGCAAATATTTACGATGGCGGTATGATTTCGCCCAAGTCAAAGACATTATACACAAGTTCAATTATAGCGGCTTTGTTTTTACCTTTATTGTTTTGCTTGTATGTGTATTTTACGGATAATAAAATATACACCAAAGAAGACATAGAAGAATTTAGTTCAGTGCCTTTTATCGGCAGTGTGGTTCATTCGCTAGCTGCTACCGGAAACAGTGTATTGGACAAACCCAAATCGGGTTTATCTGAATCCTTCCGATCCATCAAATTGAATTTGGATTTTATATTGAAACAAAAAAAAGGATTAATCATTGGGGTAACTTCTTTTAGTAGTGGGGAAGGAAAAACCTTTATTGCGATCAATTTGGCATCCATCTATTCCATTGCAGGCAAAAAAGTAGTATTGATTGGGATGGATTTACGCAAACCCCGTATCGATAAAGAATTGTTTGAAGACAAAGAAACAGGTTTGTCCAATTACCTTGCTGGGATGGTGGAGATGAAAAAAATCATACAACCTTCTAAAAAACATGAAAATATGTTTTTTATCCCTTCCGGTGTCATTCCCCCCAATCCATCGGAATTGTTGAGCTCGACAAAGATGTACGAATTGATTGCCTATTTGAAAACAGAATTCGATGTGATTATTTTAGATAGTCCGCCTATCGGTTTGGTAGTTGATTATCTCAACGTAATCAAACAAGTAGATGTAACAACCTACATTGTGCGTCAAGGCATGACGGCGAAGCAGTCTTTGGCAATTATCAACGAATTGAGCGCAAAAGAAGATGTACCAAACGCCTGCATCATTTTAAATGATGCGCGTGCCGAGCACAATAAATACAATTCCTATGGCATGGGCTATTACTATGGTGCCTATTCCGGCTATTACGAAGAAGGAGATCAGAAGCCATCTAAAATTCAAGCTTTCATTGCAGGATTTAAAAACTTTGTAACTAAGAAGCAATCATAAACGCACAAATGAAGGGACACATCCCTGTTTTATTTTCATGAAAATTGCTGTTCATATATTAGCTTATAATGTAACACGTTTTATACAAGCGGTACTTGAAAACGCCTTGCCGCATGTAGATAAAATTTACATTGCTTATCCCAATCGCCCTTGGGGCTATGTACAAGACTCCCGAGATACTGGTGCAAACCCAACCACGCTTGCGGATATTCAAAAGTCAGCTTCGAGTTCCAAAATTGAAATTGTGCAAGGAGACTGGGATACTGAAGAGGCCATGCGCAATGCCTGTTTGCAGAAAGCCAAAGCGGAGGGCTTTGATTGGTTTTTAATTCAAGATGCCGATGAATTCTATACCGAGGCTACATGGGAAAATATAAAAGCCTATTTAGCTTCCAATACCGAAAACGATTTATTGATAACTACCTGGTATAATTTTTGGAAATCGTCTCATTATGTGGTCACGTATTCAAACGGAAGTATAAAAGGTACCAATGCAGGTTTTGCCTTGCGTTGCGCTTCTGACATCCATTTTACAAGCAAACGATTAACCAATGCGCGTGCGCCCAAGATAATTGATTTTGTGTGTTACCATTATGGTTACGTGATGTCGGATGAGCAAATGCATGAAAAACTCAAAACCTGGGGGCATGCAAAAGAAGTAAATACACCAGCTTGGTTTTTGCATAAATGGAGAAATTGGGATGAAACAACCGAGTTTCTGCATCCAACAAACCCCAGCCATTGGCACAAAGCAATTCGCTTTCCCTTGGAACAACCTCCCTTTGCAGAGCAGTTTGCCTTAGCCCTGCATACACCGAAGAAAAAAAATACAGATCGTCTGGGCGCATGGTATTACAATACCAAAGTGGCAATCAACAAAGAAATACACAGCTACAAACAAGTTTTAAAAAGCATCTTTTCTTAAATATAAGTTTCATGCTTCAATATACATCAACAACGTATGTCTGCAACAAATAGGATCCTTTCAGGGAGTGCTGCATCATGGGTACGAATCTTCATTTCGATTGTTTCTCAAATAGTATTGGTTCCAGTATACCTAAGCTATTGGCCAGTTGAATTGTATGGAATTTGGCTGGCGATTCAAGCAGTACTCAATATTTTATCGACCTTAGACAAGGGTTTTCAGAATTATTTGGGTTTTGAATTTTTGCGCTTGGGCGAAAATAGAAGAGAAGAAATCGCCCAACATGTATGGTCTGGTGTTTGGATGGGAATAACCATTGGTCTACTTCAAATAGCCATTGTATTGGGTTTTACACTAAGCGGTTTTACGCATGTATTGATTGGGGAAAAGGCAATCCTTTCACAACCTACCTTAATACAAGATGCTGCATGGGCCTTATTATTTAGTTCCATTGCTTGGTTATTAAGTGGCAGTGTAGGCGGTATTTTAGGAAGAGCATTAACACCTTTTGGGTATTATCCCCGCATGAGTTGGTGGGGTGTATGGGCAACTATAATTACTTCTGCAGCTCCTGTAATTGCAGTAGCTTCTGGAGCAGGGCTCTTTGGAGCTGGACTTGTAGCTGCCTTGGCAACAGTAGCCTATAACATTCCCTTGTATGCCGATATTTTCAGACTCATGAAAAAAGAACGCATTGGTTTTGTCACCAGTTCCATTAAATTGGGTTTCATAGATTTTGGATATTCATTGGCTTTGTCGGGAAAAGATTTACTAGAAAATGCACGTCAACAAGGTGCTCGCTTAATATTGGCCCCACTTGCAGGCGCAGCTGGGGTTGCCGCTTTTGCAACCATGCGTACCGGAGCAAATATCGCCTTACAAGGTTTGGGAACCTTAACAAACCCACTTATGCCTGAATTGATGCGCTTCTTGCATCAGCGCGATCAACAACGTACCGATGCCTCATTTGCTACCGTTTGGATGATTGTTGTTGTTGTGATGTCTCCAGGAGTTGTTGTTTTTCAATTGTTGGCAGAACCTTTATTCGCAAGTTGGACCCGAAATAAAATTGCATTCAATCCGCTTTTATTTGCCGTACTTTCATTAGGGGTATTGGTCTATGCAATTGCGCAGCCCGCCATTACCGTCATTCGTGGGAATAATTTACTCCGAGTGCAAGTGCTTAATTCGGCTGTATCTGCAATCGTAGTAGTAGGGGGTATGGTACTTTTGGTTCCATATTTTGGAATTGTGGGTGCTGGTTTTTCTTTATTGGCAGCAGAAATTATAACTGCTTTTTTATATCGCCAACAAGCAAAAAAATGGTTGGAATCCCAACACATGGCTTGGCCTAAAAAAGCATCCATGTTGGCTTCATGCTCTGTATTGATTGCTGCCAGCGCCATGGGCGCAATGATTTATCTGCCTACCGACTATAAAACAGGGTGTGTTGCAATCAGCATGGTCTTGTTTTTAATCAACATCAAAGCCTATATTGCCTCATTGCCTGCAGTAGCATTGGATAAAATAAAACAAATCGCATCCAAATTGCCGGGTTTGGGTTTTCTGAAAAATGAATAATACTCCACACATATCTATTATAACACCTGTATGGAATGGCTTGCCTTTACTACAAGAATGCATAGAATCGGTTTTAAACCAAAGCTATACAAATTGGGAATTACTCATCAGCGACGATGGTTCTACCGATGCGTCTAGAGAATACTTACGCAGCTTAACAGATCCCAGAATCCGTATTTTTTATCAAGAAACCAATCTGGGGATATTCGGCAACTTAAATGCCTTGTTTCAAGAAGCTACCGGTGAATACACGCAGCTCTTATGCCAAGACGATTATTTCACCAGCAGCCAATCCTTACAATCCATTCATACCTATTGGGAACAGGCACCAGCAGATATTGCCTTTGTTCGGTTCAATTATGAATCTGTGGGCAAGAATCTCGCAACCATTTTCAAAGCGGGTAAGGTTCCTGGAGTGATTTATCCCTCACAAGCAGCCTTATGTTTTTTTACTTCAGGTAATATTCCTGGAAATTTATCTAATATATCGCTGCGTACATCCTTGATTGGCCAAATAGGGGGCTTTAGGCTTGACATGCCTTATGCAGGTGATTTTGAAGCGTGGGCTAGAATCGCAGGGAAGCACCCTTTTGGAATAGACGCCCAAAATCTAGTTTTTGTGCGCAGACATCCGGGTGCAGCATCCAATTTCTTAAACAAACAAGGGGAAATCATTCGTCAAAAAGCGCGTATTGTGAACCGCTTATTTGGGAAATTAGCAAATCAAGAGGTGTATTCTGTGTTTCTCTTAAAACTTATGGGTACCTTAGTATATGATTCCTTAGAGCGTTGGGTTGGTTTCAAAAGTGCCTTAAGAGGTAATGATGCCTATCTAAAAGAATTGGATCGTGTAGTAAAAGAATCTGATTTTGTATTTTCTTCTGCAACGGGACGTTGGGCTGTTTTTATGTGTAGTTTTGGCGGACGCATAGGCAGGAAGTTCCTAGCATCTGTATTAAAAAAGAAGCACAATCAACAATATCCCGATCGTTCCTTATAATACGTATAGTACATGAAAGTTACGCAAATCTCAATAGGTCGTTTTCATCATTTTCATTTGGCTCGCCAATTTGAGAAACACAATTTATTGGAACATATTTGGACAGGCTATCCCAAGTTTAAATTAAAAGACGAACAGGGCATACCTGCAGAGAAAATTAAAACCTTTCCTTGGGTTCAGGCTCCTTATATGTTACGGGGCAAGTTTGGATTGGATAAATGGGCATGGCTGAATCGGGAATGGGCGCACTTGGCACACGAAACCTTAGACAAACATGTGGCAGGTACTTTGAAAGAAGCCGGAATTATCCTAGCACTTTCTGGTGGCGGCTTACATTCGGGTCGTGCCATGCAGGCTTTGGGTGGAAAGTTTATCTGCGATCGAGGCTCTGCACATATTGCAACACAAAACAGCCTATTAACGGAAGAATACAAACGTTGGGGTTATACCTATGCAGGTATTGACCCACGGGTTATCGATAAGGAACAACACGAATACGAACAGGCAGACATCATAACGGTACCATCCGAATTTGCGCGCAGATCTTTTTTGGAGCAAGGGATTGCCGATGCTAAAATAAAAGTAATCCCCTACGGCGCCCGCTTAGAGCGTTTTTCAAAAGTGGCAGAACCCGATGCAGAGACCTTTCGAGTATTGTGGGTGGGTAACATCCATTTTCAAAAAGGGTTTTTAGATGCACTGCAAGCCTTCATTGATCTAAAACATCCTAAAAAAGAATTTATTGTTATAGGGCATTTAACGAAGGAAATTGCGGAGTTGCTTCCTACATTTAATTTAAATCAGGTTGTTTTTAAAGGCACCGTGCCAAACATCGAATTGCCCTATTGGTTTAGCAGCTCGCATGTATTTGTGCTGAGCAGCATACAAGATGGATTTGGGATGGTATTGGGCGAGGCCATGGCCTGTGGCTGTCCTGTAATTGCATCCGACAATACCGGAGCAAGAAACATCCTAACAGATGGCATAGAAGGCTTCATTGTACCCATTCGTTCTCCTAAGAACATTACAGAAAAAATGCAACATCTCGCCGACGATCATGCCTTACAACAAAAGATGAGCATTGCAGCCTTGCAAAAAGTAACCTCTTTGGGTGGATGGGATAGTTATGGCAATAACATGGCAATGGAAATAAAAAAATGGATAAAAGCCTAGTCTTATCTAATCAGTTTCATAAAAAAAAGCGACTTGACATATTGTTTAGGTTAGGGCTTGAACTGCCCTTACCCATGGTAATATTGTTCACCCTACCTTTATGGATTCTTGCTGCATTATTCGATAGTGTGTTCGTTGGCAACATTGCAGCTATAGTAGGATTAATCATTTGTTTTGCTTGGTTTTGGACCATACTTAAAAACCAAAACCAAATGCTGCGTTTTATGCGCTTGGGGGCTATCGTATTGTGTATCATACAATTTATGGCTTGGTTGACGTCTTCCTATATTCATTATTCTGAGAATATGGAAATGAAAGAATCCCTACAAACCTTATTGGGTTTTGAGTCTGCTGTTTCCTATTACTGCATTGCAATTTCTTTTGTTATTGTTTTTGCATTTTTCTTTGCGCTTTTAGGGTCAGCAAAAATGATTCAAAGCTTAGAACAAAATGTGGTGAAGCAATTGTTAAAAATGATGTACATAAAAAATATTACTTTATATGCTTATATTTTTCTGCTGGTTTTATTTGAATTACTCTTAATCGGTTCAGGAATAGTAGGACAACGTTCTATAGTAGTTGAAGGCTATGAAGCGGGCCAAAAACCATTTTGGAATGTGTTTTACGAAACATTTTTATCAATTCATATTATATTGAATGCTTTATTAGTCTATAAAATATTTAATGAAAAGTTAAATAAAAAAATGTTAATACAATTGTTAGCTATTGTATCATTTTTGGTGTTAGCTTTTATTTTCTTTAGTAAAGGCAGAAGTGGTTTTGTTTTTTATTTAATTTCTATAGGGTTTTGGTATATTTTTTTATCCAATAAAAGACCTGCAATCATAAAATTAATAGTGTTGATTATAATCGTATATCCAATCATATCACAATTGTTGCTTTTTAATAATTTTATGCGCACTAAAAATTCAAATGTTGAAGATGTAAGAGGTAGTGCTATTGATGTTTTGCCTCAAGCATTTGATTCCTATGTAAATTCAAGTGACTTAATTGAAGAAGAGAAGGTTCGAAGCAGTAAGAATTTGGCAACTCGACCCTTAGTAGCTACCCCACTCGCACAATGCATACATTTAGATGAACGAGCAAAATATTTTATGATGGGAGATAATTTAATCCATTCGCTTGTTTGGGCATTGCCAGGTGCACTTATACCAAATAAAATAGATTTCCCCATACAAGAAGAATTGTTGTATACGCATTTTCCAATTGGGTATTCGGACACGGCTGACTCTATTTATTTAGGGGCATACACAGATTTTGGATGGGTTGGTTCCATTGGTTATCCTGTTTTCTTTTTATTAATTTGGGTTCTTTTTTTGTTTTTATATTATAAAATTAAGCCGACATTATTATCTTACTTGGCTTTAGTGGCTGTTTTTTTTCAGACAATGGTATTAAGTATTGGCGAAGGTTCTGTCCTTTCGTGGCTAGTAAGTTTTAGAACGGTATTGATATTTTTTATCATCGACATAGTAATGCTATTTTTTCTGTTTTTTATAAAGAGGAATAAAATGAATAAAAAGAGGCACTAAAATGAATATTTTATACATAGGAGAAACTAAATCGAGCGCTACGGCATTTCATAGAGCACAAGCATTGGAACGTTTGGGCAATGATGTTTCATTTATTAATCCAAAGAACTTTATAAATTTCAATGTAAACTCAAAATTGAAAAGTTTTTTTCATTACCATACGGGATATACCTTCTTACAATCGAAGATAAAATATGCTTTAAAAAAAGAATTAACACAGCTACAATCCAAGCCAGACCTTGTTTGGGTAAACAGTGGCGAATTGTTGGGACCTGTCAGTATGAAGGCCTTAAAAACCTTGAACGTGCCAGTGGTATTGTATAATAACGACGACCCAACTGGGGGCAGAGACGGTAATCGCTTCATGTCCTTGTTAAAAGCAATACGCTACTATGATCTGTGTGCGGTATTGCGTGTGCAGAATGTCGCAGAGTATAAACAAAAAGGCGCGCAAGACGTGCTGCGTGTGTTGATGTCTTACGACGAAATCATGCACAAGCCCTATGTAGAACTGTCTGAAATACCCGAAGACATGAAATCAGAGGTAGCCTTTATTGGCACCTGGATGAAACATGAAAACAGAGATGTATTTATCTTAGAGTTAATAAAAAAAGGGGTGCCCATCAGTATACGAGGTGATCATTGGAACAAAAGTCCGTATTTTGAACAACTCAAAGCATATTGGAAAGGCCCTGCCGTATATGACAGAGACTATGTGGCAGCCATTCAAGGGGCAAAAATATGTCTGGGCTTTTTATCCAAAGGGAACAGAGACTTACACACCCGTAGGTCGGTAGAAGTCCCCTTTATTGGGAGTTTGTTTTGTGCAGAACGCACCAGCGAACATCAAGAAATGTATGCCGAAGGGGTTGAAGCCGTATTTTGGTCTTCGGCCGAAGAATGTGCTGCGCTCTGCCTAGACTTATTGCAAGATCCAGCAAAATGCGAAGCCATACGACTTGCAGGTATGCAACGCGTACGCAAATTACAAGCGGGCAATGAAGACATTGCACGCCTCATTTTGAATAAGACATTCAATTCATAAATCCCCTTTTTAAAGGAATTTAAAGGAATATACCTATATGGCAATAAAATTACTCGTATTTGATTCGCATCCTGTGCAATACAGAGTCCCTGTTTGGCGTCAATTAAATACCTTGCTTGATGGCAGCATACATGTAGTGTATGGCTCAGATTGTTCGGTGCGTGGGCACGAAGATGCGGGCTTTGGGCGAACCGTTGCATGGGATGATCCCATGCTAGATGGCTATACCCATACGGTATTAAATTGCGAAAAGGGAAAGCCCTTATCAGGCTGGTCCTCCTTAACGGGCGAAGGAGTTGAAGCGCTTTTAGATGAACTAAAACCCCAAGCAGTTTTGCTTACCGGTTTGAATTACCGCTACGATCACAAAGCATATCGGGCAGCACGCAAAAGGAACATTCCTGTTTGGCTGCGTTGCGAAACGCAAGATGAAGCGGGGGAGCGTTCGTTTTTTAAATCCATTATTCGATCTGTGATTTATCGCATACGCTATTTGGGTTTATCAAAAGTGTTTTACATTGGCGAATTAAACAAACAGCACTATCTACGTCATGGGGTAGCTGCGCATAAATTAATACCTGCGCGCTACGGTACGGTAGATCGCTTTAGTTCCTATACCGAAGCAGAGAAAAATACCTTACGCATTCAAGCGCGTTCCAATGCGGGCATTGCAGCAGATGCAGTGGTAATTGGGTTTTCAGGAAAATTTATTTCGAAAAAAAATCCAGATATTTTATTTTCTCAGCTTCCATTTCTTCCCACAGCGCTACGATCCCGTATACACCTGTATTTTATTGGAAGTGGCGAAATGGAGAAAGACCTGAAGCAATTGGCAGCGGAAGCAAACACCCAATATGGAGTCAAAACCTATTTTCCAGGTTTTATCAACCAAACCGAATTACCCGCACATTATTTGGCAATCGACATCCTCGTATTGCCTTCGCGCAAAATGGGCGAGACATGGGGTTTGGTAACCAATGAAGCCATGCAAGCAGGCTGTTCTGTAATTACGACTACAGCCGTAGGTTCTAGCGTTGATTTTAAGTCTTGGGCTCAATTTAGGTCATTTCCTGTGGGAGATTCTAAGGCCTTAGCGCAAGCCATTACCGAACTAGAACGATATTCGCGCAGCTTTGATTGGGCAACAGAAGCATTAAAAAAATACTCTTTAACAGCAACGGCTGAAGCAATCGCTGCTGCATGTAATCAGAAAAAATAACACCATCATTCGTTTAAAATCATAGCAATTTATGATCGTATTAGTAACAGGTACTGCAGGATTTATTGGCTTTCATGTAGTAAATCGTTTATTAAAAGAAGGGCATCAAGTAATAGGTATAGATAGCATCAATACCTATTACGACGTAAGTTTAAAACAAAACAGATTGCATACTGCCGGCATCGAACCCGGAGACTTACAATATGGCAGGCATTTAAAAAGTAAATTAAATCCCTTATACACCTTTGTTCAATTGAATTTAGAAGACAAAGCGGGTTTGATGCAACTCTTTACCACCTACAAACCAGAGATGGTTGTGCATTTGGCTGCACAAGCTGGGGTGCGCTACAGCATTGAAAATCCAGATGCCTATGTAAGCAGCAATATTACGGGTTTTATGAACATCTTAGAAGCCTGCAGATACAATCAGATCAAACATCTTGTTTTTGCTAGCAGTTCAAGCGTATATGGTTTAAATGGGCAAGAAGTATTTCATACGGAACAATCGGTAGATCATCCTATTTCACTTTATGCCGCAACCAAAAAAAGCAATGAACTCATGGCACATACCTACAGTCATTTGTTTCAAATCCCTGTTACGGGGCTGCGCTTCTTTACCGTATATGGCCCATGGGGTAGACCAGACATGGCCTTATTTTTGTTTACAAAAGCCATATTCAATAAGCAAGCGATAGACGTGTACAATAATGGGGAAATGTACCGAGATTTCACCTACATCGACGACATCGTAGACGGTATTTTAAAAGTTGCCTACAATCCACCTGTACCTAATCCCAATTGGAATGCCGCGCAACCCGAATCCTCTTCATCAAGTGCACCCTATAAAATTTACAACATTGGCAACAACAAACCAGTGAAGTTAACGGATTTTATTGATGCCATAGAATCCGCAACAGGAATGAAAGCCGAACGGAATTTAAAACCACTCCAAGCGGGAGATGTTGTATCTACCTATGCGGATGTATCGGATTTAGCTACAAATTTGGGTTATCAACCCAGCTATTCGGTGAAGCAAGGAATTGAAAATTTTGTTGCTTGGTACCGCAACTACTATAAAATTTAAGTATGCGTTTGGTTTTTTTTACACATCCACAATTCATGAAATCACAAAGCATGCCGCGCTTTGCAAGCCTCTTATCCACGGGCATGCAAAAGCTCGGTCATGATGTAGAGCTGTGGTATCCGAAACCATTTTTTTATCGAATCCCAGCACCTGGTTTTATAAAAAAATGGTTGGGTTACATAGATCAATATGTGGTATTTCCACTGAATGTGAAACAGAAAATTAGAAAAGAACCTGTCGATAGCTTGTTTGTGTTTACAGACCAAGCCTTGGGCCCTTGGGTTCCCTTGGTAAAACATAGGCCGCATGCCATTCATTGCCACGATTTTTTAGCACAACGCTCGGCACTAGGTGAAATTCCAGAAAACCCAACGAGTTGGACGGGCAAGCTGTATCAGAAATTTATTTACAAAGGCTACATTCAAGGTGAAAACTTTATATCGGTATCCCAAAAAACACAAGAAGACTTACATCGGTTTTTGAACGGAAAGAAAATACGCTCTTCTGTCGTCGTGTACAATGGATTGAATCAAGACTTTAAGATTCACGAGGTGATTGAAAGTCGAAACACACTTTCAACACATGCGAAAAGAGACTTGCATGCAGGCTATATATTGCATGTAGGCGGCAATCAATGGTACAAAAATAGAATAGGCGTAATTAAGATCTATGAGGCTTGGCGCAAGGCATATCCAGCCAATGCGCTCCCTCTAGTACTGGTAGGTGCAAATCCTTCAGCCAGCATACAAGAAGTGTTTGCAGCTTCACCTTTCAAAAAGGATATTCTTTTTTTGACAGGTTTGAGCGATCACGAAGTTCAATTGGCCTATTCAGGTGCGCAGGTATTCTTATTCCCTTCGCTTGCAGAAGGCTTTGGTTGGCCCATTGCAGAGGCGATGGCTTGTGGCTGTCCTGTAATCACAACAGATGCCGCACCCATGTCTGAAGTAAGTGGCGATGCAGGGGGTTTGATCCCCCTGTATACGACGCAAACAACAGCAAGCTGTGCCTCAATTCTGGAGCAACTTGTACATCTCCCGAAAGAAAAAAGAACAGCCTTGATTGAAAAAGGGTTTGCGCAAATTAAAAAATTCGATACAAACAGCATGCTTCGAGATCTGGAGCACATCTACAAACAACAGATTGCAAACGACGCATCTAAGAAGTAGGCAATGAAATATCTGTTCTCTTATGCACGCTGAATCAGTATAGAAGCGGGAAATATTAAAATAAATCAATATCTTTAAAGTAAAGACACCCCTTCACAGGGGCATACAGCTATCTTTCAACCCATCACTATGAACGTTCTTCGTGTTATTGCAAGCATGAACCCATCTTTTGGAGGCCCGAGTCAAGGAATACGCAATTCCATTCCCGAGCAATTAAAGGAAGGGATTCGCAATGAGGTAGTAACGCTCGACCATGCCGAAGAAGCCTTTATCAAAAAAGACACCTTTGTGATGCATGCTATTGGGAAATCGAAAGGGCCCTGGTGTTATCATGCAGATTTATTGCCTTGGCTTAAAGAACACCTGCCCACATATGATTATGTAATTGTACATGGTTTGTGGTTATATCCCAGTTATGCAGTATATAAAGCCATACAGTATTTAAAAAATACCAAGCAACGCATACCCAAGGTTTTTATTATGCCACATGGCATGTTGGATCCCTACTTTATAAAAACGAAGGGTCGGAAATTAAAAGCACTGCGAAACAACCTGTATTGGAAGGGGATTGAATCTAAGGTGGTACATGCAGCAGATGCCGTCTTATTTACTTGTGAAGAAGAATTGTTGCTTGCACGAAAAGCCTATACGCCCTATAAACCACAAAAAGAAATCAATACAGGCTATGGCATTGTTGCGCCGCCAGTGTATCAAGAAACAATGCAGGCAGCTTTTTTACAACATCTTTCAAATCCTGACTTAGCAAAAAACTATTGGCTTTTTTTAAGCCGTATTCATGAAAAAAAAGGCATTGATTTATTGATAAAAGCCTATAAACAACTTGCGCAGGAAACCAAAGCTTCTTTGCCAAACTTAATTATTGCAGGCCCTGGTTTGGATACCGACTATGCTCAGAACTTGAAAAGAGATATTGATGCAGATGCCCGTGTAAAGGAGCACATCTATTTTACAGGCATGTTGCAACACGATGCAAAATGGGGGGCGTTTTATGGAGCGCAGGCCTTTGTATTGCCGAGCCATCAGGAAAATTTTGGCATATCCGTAGCAGAATCATTGGCTTGTGGCATTCCTGTGTTAATTTCAGATAAAGTAAATATTTACAGAGAAATTGAACAAGCGAAAGCAGGGATTGTAGCACCAGATACAATCGAAGGAACATTACAGCTATTAAGGGACTGGTTGGAATTGACAGCAGCTCAGAAAGAGTCAATGAAAGAACATGCAAAAGAGTTGTTTCAAACACACTTTAATGCACGTTCTGTTGCACATAATTGGAAAAAAATATTAACAGAAATGTATACAAACAATGCTTAATATAGTGATCGTTCAAGGCGCTTTTTTGCCTGTACCACCCATACAAGGAGGTGCTGTTGAGAAAATTTGGTTTCGCATGGGGCAAGAATTTGCTGCAGTGGGCAACAAGGTAACACACATCAGTAAAACGCATGCCGATTTACCCACTGTTGAAATGCAGCATGGCGTTACATATGTTCGCATCAAGGGGTACGATACCCCTAAATCCTTACTTATATTAAAGCTGTTGGATTTGTTTTATTCCATTCATGCGCTTTTTAAAATCCCTTCAGATGCAGATGTGATTGTAACCAATACATTTTGGTTGCCTTTTTTACTAAGAGGCAAAAAAGGCAGAAAGGTCTATGCAGATGTGCAACGTGTGCCGAAAGGACAAATGAAATTTTATACGCACATCGGTCGTTTGCGTGCTTGTTCACCTGCTATAGAGCAAGCTATACGTGCGGAACTTCCCGTATCTAGTCATTCTATAGTGACGTACATACCCAACCCCGTGCCTTTTGATGTACCCAGTACAAGTACGGTCAAGGAAAAAATCATTTTATTTGTAGGACGTGTACACCCTGAAAAAGGAGTGGATGTACTTATAAAAGCCTATTTAGACTTGTCTGCTGAAATGCGTGCACAATGGAAGCTGGTTATTGTTGGGCCACATGAAATTAAAGATGGGGGTGGTGGTGATACCTATTTGAAAGAAGTTCAAGAACTCGCTGCACCCGCAAAAGTTGAAATTCTTTTTACTGGTCCTTTATTTAAGGAAGCAGATCTAAAAGAATGGTATGCAAAATCAACCTTGTTTTGTTACCCAGCTCAGGATGGTAGCGGTGATGCTGCACCAGTAGCACCAAGAGAGGCTATGGCCTATGGATGCGTACCTATAGTGTCGGCACTACCTTGCTTTAATGACTTTATAGAGGATCATAAAAATGGGTGTATCTTTGATCAAGCTTCGGCAAACCAAATAGCCTCATTAACACACATCTTTGAAGAGTTAATTGCCGATCCTGAACTAACAGCAAGGCTTTCTAAAGCTGCTATATTGGTATTGAAAACTTATGCGTCTCAAACCATTGCCCAACAATTTTTGAATGATTTTAAAACCTTGATAAAATAAATGGACGAATTATACGCACAAGAATCTCCCTACGATAGTCCTTGGACAGTATCACAGCGTGTAAAAATGCTGCTGTGGGAATATGTGTGGATGCTGTGTTGTTCTTGGACACCCAAGCCGGCAAATCCATGGCGTATTATGTGGCTTAAAATATTTGGCGCACGCATGTATGGTACACCCTTTGTACATCAACGCGCACGCATACAAATTCCTTGGAACTTAACCATGCATCACAGAGCTTGCTTAGGAGACAGAAGCAATGCCTATAGTTTGGGTAAAATAGAAATTGGCCCCGAAGCAACAGTTGCTCAAGAAGCCTATTTGTGCAGTGGTACACATGCTTTTGATCGGCCCGAACGCAATCTCATTACCAAGCCCATATACATAGGAGCACATGTATTTATAGGTGCACAAGCATTTATTATGCCAGGCGTGTATATTGGCGAATCTGCAATTATTGGCGCCTGCAGTGTGGTGACAAAAAATGTTGCAGCACATGCAACCGTAAAAGGAAATCCAGCTAAATAACGATTATGGTTTCAGTATTGATATTAACTAAAAACGAAGAACAAGATTTACCCGGCTGTTTGCAATCGGTAAGCTGGTGTACCGATGTGTGGGTGTACGATTCATTTAGTACAGACCAAACGCTTGAAATAGCAAAGGCTGCGGGTGCAAAAATCAT
Source organism: uncultured Cytophaga sp. (assembly GCF_937863595.1). Lineage (GTDB taxonomy): Bacteria > Bacteroidota > Bacteroidia > Cytophagales > Cytophagaceae > Cytophaga. The sequence continues at coordinate 1,253 of NZ_CALMGQ010000001.1, read as the reverse complement.
ACAACGAACCTTTGATAACTGGTCTGCCCACCAAAATTGGGGCTTGGCAAACATTCCCTTTGAAAATAAGTGGGTCTTATACATTGATGCCGACGAACGGGTTTCAGAAAGTCTGCAAATACAATTGCAACAAATGGCTTTTGATGAAGCAGAAGTAGTGGCTTATGAAATACAGCGCAGAGATTTTGCTTGGAACGGTACGTGGTTGAAACATGCACAGATTTCGCCTTTTTATCTACGCTTGTTTATGCCAGCTAAAATGCGTTACGAACGCTTGGTTAATCCTGTATCCATACCCGATGGACTAACAAAACGCATTGAAGGATTTCTCGATCATTATCCTTTTAGCAAAGGATTTCGCTATTGGATACAACGCCACTTGTCTTATGCAGATATGGAAGCAGCCATGCGCATGGAAGACATCAATACGGGAATACGATTTTCATTTCGGAAAGCACTTTTCGGAAAAGATTTTACAGAAAAACGCTTTCATCAAAAAGGCTTGTTCTATAAAATGCCTTGTAGACCCTTTATCAAGTGGTTTTATATGGTTGTTATTCGAAGAGCCTTTTTAGATGGCAGTGCCGGTATCAATTATGCTTTTTTACAAGCCATATATGAGTACTTTATTGTATTGAGAACAAAAGAATTGAAAAAATAAAAAATAGAATCATATAAATATCAAATAATCACAAAAAACGAATTTATAACCATGAAATATATAAATTTAAAAAGCCCAGGCTTATTTAGATTGTTTTTAGCATTAATAGTTGTAATGCATCATTGTGTAGATTTTTTGGTAATAGGACATGCAGCAGTATTTATTTTTTTTATTTTAAGTGGATATTGGATTGCTAAAATGTATAATGAGAAATATACTTATTATATAAACCCCTATAAGGTTTTTATAATAAGTAGAACTTTACGTTTAATGCCAGTTTATTATTTGGTATTAATTATTAGTATAATAGTTGCTGTATTTTATAAAAGTTTGTTAACTAATGTAGAATTAAATAATCCGTTTTTCTATTTAACAAATTTATTTATTATTGGTCAGAAAAATGCAAATTATTTATTGATTGGAACGGGCTGGTCTTTAGATATAGAATTGCAGTTCTATTTATTTGCACCTTTTATTTATTTAATTTTATTGAAACTAAATCACGTTGTTTTAATTTTAATAACCATATTATCATCTATAATTCAATGTCGTTTAGTTAAGCGGATTTATAGCTAGAATTTGGATTAAATTT